>NZ_JBHYUU010000038.1:0-52057 GCF_042749955.1 Kitasatospora sp. NPDC059462
CCGACCCGCAGGCCGGCGCGCCGTCGCGCGCCCGGTTCGGTCCCGGGCCGGCGGCGTCTGCTCAGCGCAGGCGCGAGGAGGACAGGATCGACGCCAGGTGCGCGACGACCATGCCCCAGGTGATCACGGTGATCGCGGCGACCGTCGCCTGCGTCGGGTCGGTGTGGCCGACCACCGCGTCCACGACCGCCGCCGCCAGCAGCACCAGCGAGGCCTCGATCCCGTTGGTCACCCGGTGGATCTTGAAGACCGACGCCAGCCGGCGTGCCGTCGCGATGCCCTGCGAGCGCGGCTGCGTCGACTCCTCGTCCGCCGGCGCCATCCCGCTGCGCGCCCGCGCCACGTCCACCAGGTCCGTCGACGCCTTCAGCAGCACCACGCCCAGCGCCGCCGCCAGACCCACCGACACCCACAGCTCCGACCCGCCCCGGGCCGCCCGGACGCCCGCGCCGATCATCAGCGCCGCGTCGGCCAGGTACGCGCCGAGCCGGTCGACGTACACCCCGGCCATGCTGAACTGCTTCTTCCAGCGGGCCACCTCGCCGTCCACGCAGTCGAACAGCAGGAAGCCCTGCATCAGCACCACCGCCAGCACCGCGCCCGGCAGCCCCGGGATCAGCAGCGCGGCCCCCGCGCCCACCCCGCAGACCACCATCACCCAGGTCAGCGTGTTGGGCGACACCGGGGTCCGCACCAACTGGCGGGTGACCCGCAGGGAGACGGCGCGCATGTAGAGCCGCCCCGCCCAGTGCTCCCCGTTGCGGCTCGCCAGCTTCGCCTGCGGCTGGCAGACCTCCCGCAACTCGGCCAACGCCGGAGCAGCGACCGTCATGGTCCGACCCTTCCCTTCGCCTGTCTGGTCCCACCTGTGTGATCGTCCGGCCGACCGGCCCAAACGATCACACAGGCTAGAGGAGGTCCGGCGCCGGCTCCGACCCGGGCGTCACACCAGCGCGACGCCGCCCGCCGGCTCCGGTGCGCCGTCCCGGTACAGCCAGGCGCGTTCGGCGGCGGACCAGGCGGTGGTGGTCAGCAGGTAGACCCCGGCCGCCAGCGGCACGAGGGCGGCGAACAGCACCGTGCCGAAGGACAGGTACGGCAGCACCGCCGACCCGGGCTGCGGCGGCGCGCCCCCGCCCCCCGCCGCCTTCGCCGCCTGCTCCGCCTGCGCGCGCCGGGCCCGCCGGAAGCCGGTGTACGCCACCGCCGCCAGGCCCGCGTGGAGCACGGCGAACACCGCCCACTGCCCCGCGCCCTGCGCCGCGCCCACGTGCAGGCCGAGCGGGGCGCCGAACAGGGTGTGGCCGAGCAGGTCGTTCGGGGTGGTGAACAGCCGGTACATCACCGAGAAGAAGGGGATCTGCACCAGCATCGGCAGGCACCCCGCGAAAGGCGAGGCCTGCTCCTCCCGGTACAGCTCGGCGAGCGCCGCCCGGAGCTTCTCCGGGCGGCCCTTGTGCTCGCGGTTCAGTTCGGCGATCCGCGGCGCCAGCCGGGCGCGCGACTTCTCGCCGCGCGCCGCCGCCCGCGCCAGCGGGTGCAGCGCCAGCCGGACGCAGACGGTGAACAGGACGATCGCCAGTGCCGTCGGAACGACCTGCGCGAGTGCGGCGACGGCATCGTGGGCCAGGGTGACGGCCGGGTCGAGCACAGCGAAAACGGACATGGTGGAGCGAGCCCTCCGGGGTCTCGGGGTACGAGTGGTCGACGGAGGACGGCCGCGCGGGCGGTTCTTCGAGGGGTTACGCGGCCGCCGGGACCGCTCCCGGCGCCCTCGGGCGCCGCCGGCCCCGGGCGTCCGGATCGCGCTGCGGGAGGAACGCCGTCCGGAACGCGCGCCTGCGCAGCATCCCGTCCCGCACGTTCGCCGGCGCCCCCGCCCCCAGCAGCCGGGCGACGACCAGCGCCCCCGCGACCGCCCCGGCCACCAGCACCACGGCGGCCGCTGCCGCCACCGAGGTCAGCGACCCGCCGCCCTCGGCGAGCCACCCGCCCCCGCTCAGCACCCGGAGCACACCGAGCAGCATCGCGACCACCGTCACGTCCCCGCCCTCCTCCCGCGCCCCGGATCGGGCCTTCGGACCAGGAAGACGACCGGGCCCCCGCCCGGGTTCCCGTTCCCGGGGCTCGAAGGACGGACCGGTGCCCGCACGGGTGTAGCCGTGGGTGCTACGCGGGGCTACCTTGGGAGGATGAAGACGATTACCCAGCGGGAGTTCCGGAACAACTCCGCCGCGGTGATGGACGCCGTGGAGGCGGGGGAGATCTTCCACATCACCAGGAACGGGGTCGAGGTCGCGGAGCTGCGGCCGGTGGCGGGGCGGCGCAGGCTCACCGCGGAGGAGCTGGTGGCGCGGCACGTGAAGCTGCCGCGGGTGGACTACCAGCAGATGCGCAAGGAGGCCGAGGACTACTTCGGGCCCGAGGAACTGGTCGGGGACGAGGACGGCGACCCGTTCGAGCGACCGCGTGGCTGAGCGGCGCAGGGCGTCCCGGCGGCGGCCGGCCGGGGTGCTGGACACCTGTGTCTACATCGACCTGGCCCTGCTCAGCCCGGCCGACCTGCCGGCCGTGCCGGAGCTGACCGCGATCACCTTCGCCGAACTGCAGCAGGGCGTCTCGATGGCCCGCGACCCGGTCAGCCGGGCGGCCCGGATGGAGGTGCTGGGCGCGGCCATGGCGGACTTCGAGCCGCTGCCCTTCGACGCGGCCGCCGCCGCCCGGTACGGCACCCTGGTCACCCTGACCATCGCCGCCGGGCGTCAGCCGCGTCCGCGCCGGATCGACCTGATGATCGCCGCGATCGCTTCCGCGCACGGCCTGCCGCTGTACACCCGCAACCTCGCCGACTTCAAGGGCCTGGGCTCGGCCGTCGAGGTCATCGGCGTCTGACCGGGGTCGGACCGGGGTCGGGCGGGTGCGCGGCGGCGGGCCGGCGCGCGGTCAGCCGAGGCGGACCGTGGTGCCGGTGGCGGCGGAGGCGCGGGCGGCCTCCAGGACGGCGAGGGTGGCGACGGCGTCGCGCGGGTCGACCGGGGGCGGGGTGCCGGGGGTGGCCAGGGCGGCGGCGACGCCCGCGTAGAAGGCGGGGTAGTCGCCGGGCTCGGTGGGCACGGTGACCGACGACTCGTCGGTGCCGAGCACGCCGTCGCGGGCCGGGTCCTCGGCGCCCCAGGGGGTCGCGGCGTCGGGGCGCAGGCCGGAACGCAGGGCGGCCTCCTGGGGGTCCATGCCGGACTTGACGTACCCGGCGGTGTCGCCGAGGACCCGCAGGTGGGGGCCGACCAGCGGGGCGAGGGCGCTGGTCCACAGGTGGGAGCGGGTGCCGTCGGCGTGGGTGAGGGCGACGAAGGCGTCGTCGTCGACCACCGCGCCGTCGCGCCGGACGTCGATCTCCGCGTACACGGTGTCGACCGGCCCGAAGAGCGTGAGCGCCTGGTCGACGAGGTGGCTGCCGAGGTCGTAGAGGGTGCCGCCGACCTCGGCCGGGTCGGCGAGCTCGCGCCAGCCGGGCTTGGGCTTGGGGCGGAAGCGCTCGAAGCGGGACTCGAAGCGGTGCACCCGGCCGAGCGCGCCCTCCCGGACCAGTCGGGCGGCGGTGAGGAAGTCGCCGTCCCAGCGGCGGTTCTGGAAGACGGTGAGCAGGGTGCCGTCCGCCTCGGCGAGCGCGCAGAGCTCGGCCGCCTCGGCGGCGGTCCCGGCCAGCGGCTTGTCGACCACGGTGGCCAGTCCGGCGGCCAGCGCGGCGCGGGTGAGCGGGGCGTGGGTGCGGTTGGGGGAGGCGATGACGACCAGGTCGAGCGCCTCCGGGTCGGCGAGCAGCTGCTCGGGGGTGTCGACGGCGCGGGCGCCGGGGTGCTCGCGCCGCAGCTGCTCCCGGCGCTCCGGGTTGGCGGTGACCACCGCGTCCAGCCGGAGCCCGGGGGTGGTGGCGATGAGCGGGGCGTGGAAGGCGGAGCCGGCCAGGCCGTAGCCGATCAGACCGACGCGGAAGGGCGGGTGGTTGCCGGAGGGGGTGGCCGGGGCTCGGCGCGCGGAGGTCGTCATGCGCCCTACTCAACCACGGCGCGCCCATCCGGCCCGGGTTTCGGCGCCGGGCGCGGGGGCGGGTCCGCGGCGGGGACGTGCGGGGCTGTGCGGGGCTGTGCGGGGACGTGCGGGGCTGTGCGGCGACGTCCGGGGGGACGTCCGGGAGGACTGTGCCGCCGCCGCGGTGGGGGACGCGGCGGCGTGGCGTTCACGGTAGCCGTGCCGGGCCGCGCTGCCGAGGGGCATCGCTGCGGTTAGGGACGCCTTAAGGAGCCCTTGAGGAGGGCATGTCGACCGGTGCGGGAGGGGCCGGGGCCGTTCCGTCCAGCGGGACGTACTGCCGTCGACCAGGTGTGCGGATTAGGCTGTGGCCGGTTGGGGCAGCCAGCAGTACCCCCGGCGGTCCGGTGTCCCGAGGAGGGTCCGGCCGGTGGGAGGCGCAACGGTGACGGCGATGCGCCGCAATTTCGTACGACCATCGCATGACATGGCAAGACTTCGGGAGACACGCACGTGGCAGACCGCAAGCCCATCGAGTCCTGGCTGACCGACATGGACGGTGTCCTCATCCACGAGGGCACCCCCATTCCCGGCGCGGAGGAGTTCCTGCGCCGGCTGCGGGAGTCCGGCAAGCCGTTCCTGGTCCTCACCAACAACTCCATCTACACCCCGCGCGACCTCAGCGCCCGACTGGCCGGCATGGGCCTGGAGGTGCCGGAGGAGTGCATCTGGACCTCGGCCCTGGCCACCGCCAAGTTCCTCAAGGGCCAGCGCCCCGGCGGCACCGCCTACGTGATCGGCGAGGCGGGACTGACCACCGCGCTCTACCAGGCCGGCTACGTGCTGACCGACAACAACCCGGACTACGTCGTCCTCGGCGAGACCCGGACCTACAGCTTCGAGGCGCTCACCAAGGCGATCCGCCTGATCAACCAGGGCGCCCGCTTCATCTGCACCAACCCGGACGAGACCGGCCCGTCCACCGAGGGCGTGCTGCCGGCCACCGGCTCGGTCGCGGCGCTGATCACCAAGGCCACCGGCGTCGAGCCGTACTTCGTCGGCAAGCCCAACCCGCTGATGATGCGCGAGGCGCTCAACACGGCCGGCGCCCACTCGGAGACCGCCGTCATGATCGGCGACCGGATGGACACCGACATCGTGGCCGGCATGGAGGCCGGCATGGAGACCATCCTGGTGCTCACCGGCCTCACCGCCGCCGCCGACGTGGAGCGTTTCCCGTACCGGCCGACCCGGGTGGTCAAGTCGATCGCGGACCTGGTCGAGCTGGTCTAGCCTCGGCACTGCTGTTTGCGGGCCCCGCCCCGGCCATGACGGCCCGGGGCGGGGCCCGTTCGCCGTGCGCGTCGGGGAGGACGAATGGGCAGCGCGGGGGAGCCGGCGGGTGAGCCGGTGGAGAAGCGGGTCACCTGGGCGGAGCTGTACTTCGACCTGGTGTTCGTGTTCGCGATCACCCAGGTGTCGGGGCTGTTGCACCACCACCACGACTGGGCGGGCGTCGCCCGGGCGCTGGTGGTGTTCGTCCCGGTCTACTGGTGCTGGGTCGGCACCACCGTGCAGGCCAACATCCGGGACGTGGACAACGCGCGGGACCGGCTCGGCATCCTCGCCGTCGGCCTGACCGGTCTGGTCATGGCCCTGGCCGTGCCCGGGGCGTACGGCAGCCGGGGCGTGCTGCTGGGCGCCGGGTACTGGGCGGCCCGGGTGGTGCTGCTGCTCCTGCTGGTCCGCGTCCCCGGCGTCTGGCGCGGCCCGTACGGGGTGGGCGTGCTGGTCAGCGGGCCGCTGCTGGTGGTGGGCGGACTGCTGCCGGAGGGGTCACGGGTCTGGCTCTGGGCGCTGGCGGCGCTCTGCGACCTGTCCGCGCCGCTGGTGTTCCGCCGCCGGCTGGCCGACGTCTCCTACCACCCCGCGCACATGCCGGAACGGTTCGCCCTGTTCCTGCTGGTCGCGCTCGGCGAGTCGATCGTCGGGATCGGCGCCACCGCGGCGGCGGCCCGCCTGGACGCGGCCGAACTGCTCGCGGTCACCGCGGCGTTCACCATCTCGGCCGGGCTCTGGTGGCAGTACTTCGTCTACGCGGCCGATGCCATGCACCACGCCGTGGTCGTCGCGGACTCGCGCCGGGACGTCGTGCGCCGGGTCTTCCAGTACGGGCACCTGGCGCTGGTCGCCGGCGTGATCGCGGTGGCGGTCGGCTTCGGCGAGACGGTGGCCGATCCGCGCCGGGCGCTCGGCGCGGGCTCGGTGGCGCTGCTCTACGGGGGCTGCGGGCTGTACCTGCTGACCTTCGGCTACACGCGCTGGATGATGTTCCGGTCGGTCGCGACGACCAGGCTCGGGGCGGCCGCGGTGGTGCTGGCGCTCGCGCCGGTGATGGTGCGCTGGCCGGCGATCACCGCGCTGCTGGCACTCGCGGTGGTGCTGGTGGCGCTGAACGTCGTCGAGCACCTGCGGGTGGCGCGGGCGGCGCGGGTGGAGGCCGGCGGGGCGGGCCGCGGGACGGCGGGCGAGGCGGCGGGCAAGACGGTCGGTGAGGCGGTCGGTGGGGCGGTCGGGGACCCGGTTGTCGGTGGGCCTGTGTAGCGTTCGGGGTGAAAGAGGGCGCACGGCGCGAGGGGCGCGATGTGCCCGCAGGTCGGGGCGGTGCCGCGGTGAGCGGCCGTCCGGTGGGAGGTTGAGGTCGTCGTGACGGACACGGTCGAGGCGGGGACGGTCGAGGCGAACGTGGGCGGGGCGGAAGCGGGTGCCGGCCTGGAACTGCCGGAGTCCTGGCGCGAGGTGCTGGGCGCCGAGACGGAGAAGCCGTACTTCGCGGAGCTGGCGGCCTTCGTGGCGGCCCAGCGCGCGGAGCACCAGGTCTTCCCGCCGAGCGGGCAGGAGTTCTCCGCGCTGGAGGCCACGCCGTACGAGAAGGTCCGGGTGCTCGTCCTCGGCCAGGACCCGTACCACGACGACGGCCAGGCGCACGGCATGAGCTTCTCGGTGCTGCCGGGCACCAAGACGCCGCCGTCGCTGCGCAACATCTTCAAGGAGCTGGACGCCGACCTCGGCATCCCGGCGCCGGACAACGGCTACCTGATGCACTGGGCCGAGCAGGGCGTGCTGCTGCTCAACGCGGTGCTCACGGTGCGCGCGCACGAGGCCAACTCGCACAAGGCGAAGGGCTGGGAGAAGTTCACCGACGCGGTGATCAAGGCGGTGAGCGCGCGCGAGGAGCCGGTGGTCTTCGTGCTCTGGGGCAACTACGCCAAGAAGAAGCTCCCGCTGATCGACACCGACCGGCACGTGGTGGTCCAGGGCGCCCACCCGTCGCCGCTGTCCGCCAAGCTGTTCTTCGGCAGCCGGCCGTTCTCGCAGATCAACACCGCGCTGGACGGCTTCGGCGTCGACCCGATCGACTGGCGGATCCCGGACCTCAAGCAGGCCTGAGCCGCCACGCCCCCTCGCTCCGCCTGACGGGGCGTCTCGCGGCCCACCGGCGCCCGCCGTTCACCCGATCGTGAGCGGCGGGCGCGGTCCGGTGTGCGAAGCTTGGGGCCCGCCGGGTCGCCCGGACCGGGCAGGGGGAGGGGCGGCACGTGCGCCGAGTGGGGCGAGGGGCGGGGTTCCGGCCGGCCGTGGGGGCGGCGCTGCTGGGACTGCTGACGGCTGTCGCGGGGTGCGCGGGGGCGGGCTCCGGGGGGAGCGCCGACGCTCCGGGCGGGACCGCAGGCGCCGGGGGTCCGACGGCTGCGCCCTCCGCTCCGGCGGCGTCGTCCGGGGCGGGGGGCGGGGCCGGCCCCGGCACGCTGCCGCAGCTGCCCGGTCAGACCTTCTACGTCTCCGACCAGACCCCCGTGGCCCGTCAGTCGGCCGTCCTGCGCGGCCAGGGCCGGACCGCCGAGGCCGACAGCCTGCTGCGGATCGCCGCCCAGCCGTCCTCGCACTGGCTCGGCGACCAGGCGGCCCGGGACATCGCCGACCAGGTGAGCCGCAGCGCCGCCCGGGCCGACCGCACGCCGGTCTTCGTCGTCTACAACATCCCGCACCGGGACTGCGGCCTCTACTCGGCCGGCGGCGCGTCCGACGCCGCCGCGTACCGGTCCTGGATCACCGGGCTGGCGGAGGCGCTCGGCGACCGCCGGGCCTGGGTGGTGCTGGAGCCGGACGCGATCGCGCACACCCTGGACAACTGCGGGGTCAAGGGTGATGCCGCCGCCGAGCGGTACGGTCTGCTGGCCTTCGCCGTCCAGGAGTTGAAGAAGCGCCCGCAGGTGCGGGTCTACCTGGACGCGGGCAACCCCGGGTGGACGCAGGACCTTCCCGCGCTGGCCGGGGCGCTGCGCAGGTCGGGGATCGCGGCGGCCGACGGCTTCGCGGTGAACGTCTCCAACTTCTTCACCACCGACCGCAACGCGGCGTACGGCGCGCAGCTGTCCGCCCTGCTGGACGGCAAGCACTTCGTCGTCGACACCAGCCGCAACGGCAACGGCCCGCTGGACGCCGAGGCGTGGTGCAACCCGCCCGGCCGTGCGCTCGGCGCGCCGCCCACGACCGAGACCGGGCGGCCCGGCGTCGACGCCTACCTCTGGATCAAGAACCCGGGGGAGTCGGACGGCGAGTGCGGCCGCGGGGAGCCGCCGGCCGGCGAGTTCTGGCTCCCGTACGCGCTGGGACTGACGGGGGCCGTCGCCGGTACGGCGCGGTAGCGGCCCGGCTGCGTGGGCGGCTCTACGGCGTCACGGCTCTATGGCTCTACGGCTCGGCGGCTTGTCAGCTTGTCGGCTCGGGGGTTTTCCTCGGCCCGGGGCGTGACCTGTCAGGGTGTGACCTGGATCCAGCGGGCCTGCGACGGGGTTCCGGCGGCGTCCGTGACGAACAGCATGTACCAGCCGGGCGGCAGCAGGTTCGGGTTGGCGGGCAGGGACAGCGTCACGCCGTCCGCCGTGCGCGCCGTGACGTCCAGGGCCACCGAGCGCTGCTCGACGTCGGTGGCGTGGGTGACCGAACTCGGCCGGACCAGCTTGGCGGTGACGACGCCCTCCGGCGCCGGGGTGGTCACCCGGATGCTGCCGCCGAGCGCGGCGGCGGCCGGGGCGCCGGTCAGCCGGGGCCGCTCGCCGTGGAACAGGTAGGGCGGGCTGTAGATCTCGATCCGCTGCTCGAAGGTGCCCGGTTCGGTGCCCGCCTTGTCGTTGAAGAGCGGGTCGGAGCCGAGCACCGCCACCCGGCCGTCGGGCAGCAGCAGGGCCTCGGCGTGGTAGTTGCGGCCGATGGCGGGCTCGGCGGCGGTGCTGAAGGTGTTGGTGTCCGGGTGGTAGGTCTGCGCCTTGAGCAGGTCGCTGCGGTGCTTGCCCCGGTAGTCGCTCGATCCGCCGGTGGTGAAGACGGTGTCGTCGGGCAGGATCACGCTGTTGAGGTACCGGGTGCCGCCGGCCGGCAGGTCGGGGCCCGGGGTGAACGCGGGCCGGGCGGCGGCGAGGTCGGCGATGTCCGTGCGGGCGGTGGACAGCGGGGACTCGCCGACGCCCCCGCCGCCGAGCACCATCACCTTCTGCGCCTGCGCGGGCGGCAGCAGGACGGAGGAGGACGTCTCGGTGAGCTGTGGGTCGCGCAGGCCGGGGACGGGGTGGAAGCTGTTGTCGGCGAGGTCCCAGAGGCCGGGCTCGCGGCCCTTGTCGGCGGGCCCGTAGCCGGCGTTCGAACCGGAGTAGAAGAGCTTGCCGGACGCGGTGAGGAAGATCGACGGGTACGTCGGGAAGTAGCGGTCGGGCGCCTTTGACCAGGTCCGGCTCGCCGGGTCGTAGATCTCGTTGTCGTTGCCGCTGAGGATCTGGCCGGTGTCGTCCAGCCCGGAGACGGTGACCACCCGGCCGTCGCCCAGCCCGGTCAGCGTCGGGTACCAGCGGGCGTAGGCCATGTCGGTGACCTGCTCGTACATCTCGGTGTCCGGGTTGAACTCGAAGGCGGCGCGGATGCCCTGGTAGTCCTGCTTCTCCAGGGTCATCCGGTCGGCCGTGCCGTAGAGGTTCCGGGCGTCGGCGCCGGTCAGGCCCTTGATCGTGTACTGGGCCGGGGAGTCCAGCACCGAGTCCCGGCCGGGTGCCACCGCCTCGGCGAACACCTTGACCTCGGAGGCCTTGACGACGGTCGCGGCGCCGGCGCCGGTCTTGGTCGCGGCGGGGACGGTGAGGTCGGCGGTGGAGACGTACTCGCGGCCGTTCGGCGCGCGGAAGACGGTGCCCCGGGGGAGGCTGCGGGCGGCGTCCGGGTCCTCGTTGCGGACCCGCATGGTGCCGGCCGCCTTCTTGACCGCGCTGTCCAGCGCCTCGTAGCGGCGGGTGCCGCCGGCGACCAGCATCCTGCCGTCGGGCAGCGCGGTGTGGCCGCCGCAGAACATGTCGGCGGGGGTCGGGACCGCCTTGTAGGTGTTGGCGGCCGGGTCCCAGAGCAGGCTCTTGAAGGTGCCGGCGTCGAAGTCCTTCTGGTTGTTGCCGGACCCGGCGATGATCAGGACCTTGCCGGTGCGCAGCAGGGCGGCGTGGATGGCGTTGATCCGGAACTCGGCGGGGAGCACCAGGGTCTGCCAGTGGCCGTACCCCGCCTTGTAGGCGGGGCGGTTGACGACGTAGTGGTGGTACTGGCCGGTGGCGAAGCCGAGTACGGCGGGTGCGTTCATCCCGGCCACGGTCAGGGCGACGGTGCTGCCGAGGGCGAAGCGCCGGGTGCGGCCGGTGTGGCGGATCTTCACGGTGGTTCGTCATCCCCTCGTGGCGGGTGCGGGCTCTGCGGTGTCCGTGTCCGTGTCCGTGTCCGTGGCTGGTGCTGGTGCTGGTGCTGGTGCTGGTGCTGGTGCTGTGGCGGTTGCTGGTGCGTGGGCGGAGCCGGCGGCTGCTCCGGCCGGGGTGAGGGCGAGGGTGGAGACGGGCCGGGCCCGGCGGCGGCGCACGGCGTCCGCGGCGAGCAGCAGCACCGGCAGCACGCTGAGGAGGAGGGCCAGGCAGGCCCAGGCCCGCATGGCGACGTGGTCGTGGCCGGTCCGGAAGGAGGCCGCGACGGCGCCGCCGAACACCACGGCCCAGAAGAGGTGGAGGCGGAAGGTGGCCGGCCGGTCGGGGCTGGTCGAGGTGCCCTTCGGCGTCACCACGAAACGGCTGCGGATCCGCAGCAGGGTCTGCAGGAGCGAGGCCGCGTAGACCGGGCCGCACAGGGCCGACATCACCATGCCCGCCACCCCCGACGAACCCGCCGGCTCGTGCGGGCTCACGTTGTGCTTGCGGTTCCAGGTGTAGAGCAGCATCTGCAGGGCGGCCGCGTCGCTGTAGAGCGCCATCCAGACCTCGGAGGACACGTGGACGCCCGAGGCGCCGAAGCCCAGGTAGAGCACGCTGGAGACCCCGCCGAGCAGCCAGGTCAGCGCGGCCATCGGGTAGAAGGAGACCAGCAGCGTGTAGTTCAGCAGCCGGCCCGGCGACAGCCCCCACGCCGCCCGCCAGTACTGGGTCAGCAGCGTCTCGTACGTCCCCCGGCTCCAGCGCAGTTGCTGGGAGAAGAAGTCCGTCCAGGAGGACGGTCCCTCGCCGATCGCCAGCACGTCCGGCGTGTAGACCGACTTCCAGCGCGCGCCGGTGGCCGGGTTGCGCCGCCGGTGGAACTCCAGGCCGGTGGCCATGTCCTCGGTGACCGAGTCGTAGAGCCCGCCGATCGAGCGCAGCGCCTCCAGCCGCACGGCGTTGTTGGTGCCGACGAACATCGGTGCGCCGTAACGGTTCCCGGCCCGCTGGACCAGGGCGTGGAACAGGTACTGCTGGCTCTCCGAGAACTTGGTGACCAGTGAACCCGAGCTGCGGTAGTTCCCGTAGACCTGCGGGCCGACGACGAACGCCACGTCGGGGTCGCGGAAGTAGCCGAGCATGCGCTCGCAGAACTCGGGCAGCGGCACGTGGTCGGTGTCCACCGAGATCCAGAAGTCGTAGTCGGCGCCGTACGCCTGGAGCCAGCTGTTGTAGTTGCCGTGCTTGGTCCTGGCGCGGAACCGGCCCTTGGGCGTGTTCCACTGCGGGATCTCGTCCCGGCTGAAGTGGCGAACGCCCAGCTGCTCGCAGAGCTCGCGCATGGCGGGATCGTTCCCCTCGTCCAGCAGCCAGACCTGGTAGGGCCCGTCGTGCCGGACGGCCAGGGCGGCGGTGAGCGTGGCGCGCACCATCTCGGGCGGTTCCTTGCCCGGGACGAAGGTGGTGAGGAACGCCACCCGGGTGCCGCGTTCGGGCGTCACCGGGACCGGATCGCGGGCGGCCAGCGTCGCATGGGCGTTGGAGACGACGTTGACCAGCCGGAACGCCTCGACCACCGCGATGATCCCGATCATCACCTTGTCGCCGACCAGCAGCCAGGTGTCGGTCTCGCCGGGCCGGACCGGCCAGTGGCCCGGCTGGAGCAGCCAGACCAGCAGCACGGTCTCGACCAGGGGCGCGGCCAGCAGGAGCAGCGCGGCCCGGATGCGGTGCGGCTCGCGGCTCAGCAGGCTGCGGTACCGCACCTGGTACGGCTCCCCGGCCGCGCCGGCCTCGGTGGCGCCGGCCTCGGCCGGGGTGACGTCGGTGGCGGTGACGTCGGTGGCGGGGCCGGCGAGGTGGCTGAAGTAGGCGTAGTCGTACGGGGCTTCGGGCACGGCGACCGGCTCCGGCGGGGCGGGCGGAGCGGACGGGCCCGCGTCCTGCACCCGACGCGAGAACGGCCCGGCCATGTGCGCTCCCCCTCGTGGCCGGCCGTGCGGACCTGCCTCTGGTGCGTACTCCGACCGGGGGTGTGCGACCCGGTGCGCCGCGCGGTCGCACGGCGGCGGACGACCGGTTCCCCCGGAGCCCCGCGCCGATGCCGGGCCGGCGTCCGGCGAACCGCTCCGCCTCCGGGATTCCTGCGGTTCCGGCGGCCCCGGACTCCCTTCCGGGGATGCCGGGATCCCCGGGCTTCCTCAACTGTCGCGGAGGGGCCGCCCGATTGCAACCGGTCCGGGGAATGATCGATGTGCGGGCATGTGGACATGGCGATTCCCGGCCAATCGCAGGTGGGCCCGTGCTATGCGGGGGCCGAACCACCCGGTGGCAGCAGGGCGGCCCCGGTGGCCGCCCGCACCTCGTCGAAGGTCACCCCGGGTGCCGTCTCGACCAGCCGCAGGCCCTGGGGCGTCACGTCGATCACCGCGAGGTCGGTGACGATCCGGTCCACAACCCCGAGGCCGGTGACGGGAAGTGACAGTCGTTCGACGATCTTCGGCGAGCCGTCCCGTGCCGTGTGCTCCATCACGACGATCAGCCGCCGGGCGCCGTGCACCAGGTCCATCGCGCCGCCCATGCCCTTGACCGTGCTGCCGGGGATCATCCAGTTGGCGAGGTCCCCGGCGGCTGAGACCTGCATCGCGCCGAGCACGGACACGTCGATCCGGCCCGACCGGACCATGCCGAAGGAGGACGCGGAGTCGAAGGACGAGGCCCCGGCGGCGAGCGTCACGGTCTCCTTCCCCGCGTTGATCAGATCCGGGTGCTCGTCGCCCTCCACCGGGTACCCGCCGACGCCCAGGACGCCGTTCTCGGAGTGCACCACCACGTGTACGCCGGGCGGGGGGTGACCGGGGATCAGCGTCGGCAGTCCGATGCCCAGGTTGACGTACTGGCCGTCGCGCAGCTCGCGCGCTGCCCGGGCGGCGAGCGCGTTCCGGGCGTCGGTGGCGGTCGGTGCCGTGGGGGTCGGCGTGGTGGGGGTCGGCGTGGTGGTGGTCGGTGCGGTGGCGGCATGCGTGCTGCCGGCGGCGCGGACGGTGCGCCGCTCGATCCGGCGGTCCTCCGGGTCGGCCGCGACCACCCGGTCGACGTACACCCCCGGCAGGTGGACGGCGTCCGGGTCCAGCTCGCCCGGCTCGACGATCCGGTCCGCCTCGACCACGGTGATCCGCCCGGCCATGGCGCAGAGCGGGTTGAAGTTCCGGGCGGCAGCGTGGAAGACGCAGTTGCCGTGCCGGTCGGCGACCTCGGCCCGGACCAGCGCGAAGTCCGCCGTGATGGCCTCCTCCAGCAGGTGGCGGCGGCCGCCGAACTCCCGGACCTCCTTCGGCGGTGAGGCCACCGCGACCGACCCGTCCGCCGCGTAGCGCCACGGCAGCCCGCCCTCCTCGACCTGGGTGCCGGCCCCGGCGGGGGTGAAGAACGCGGGGATCCCCGAGCCGCCGGCCCGCAACCGCTCGGCGAGCGTGCCCTGGGGTGTCAGTTCGACCTCCAGCTCGCCGGAGAGGTACTGCCGCGCGAACTCCTTGTTCTCCCCGACGTAGGAGGACGTCATCCGGGCGATCCGCCCGGCCCGCAGCAGCAGCCCCAGCCCCCAGTCGTCCACCCCGCAGTTGTTCGACACCACCCGCAGCCCGGTGGTGTCCGTGGCCGCGAGCGCGCCGATCAGGGTGCTGGGGATGCCGCAGAGGCCGAAGCCGCCGACGGCGAGCACCGCGCCGTCGGGGATGTCGCCGACCGCATCGGCGGCGGAGTCCAGGACCTTGTCCAAGGTGTCACCTCGTGGAGGGGGAGCGGGAGGGAAGGGGGAGCGGTGTGCGGCGGGTCCGGGACGAGCCCGCGTCGGGCCTGAGCCGGGCCGGGTTCCGCTGCCACGCCAACCGTCACCTCGGCCGGCCCGGTACGGCCATGTCGGCCGCCGCCACGCCTCGCCGGTGGCTCATGGCGGGCCGTCACACCGGAGCGCCGCCGGGCCGTCGTCCGGCGGGCGGTATGGAGCCGGCCGCCATAGCGGAGCGGGCCGATCCGTAGGCCGGGCACATGTCGCCGCCCGCACACCCCACCTACGGTTCCGGCAACCACCCCCACGCCACCCTCAGGAGCCGGTCACCATGCGCAGCTCGACAGCCCCCACCCGGACCCGCTCCGGCGCCCGCCCCGCGCGCGGGCTCGCCGCCGTCGCGGCCTGCGTCCTCCTCGCGGCCGGCTGCGCCAAGGCCGGCACCGCGGGCACCACCGCGGCGGACGGCGCCGGATCCAGGAGCCCGGTCAAGGTCGGCCTGGTGTACTCGAAGACCGGCCCGCTCGCCGCGTACGGCAAGCAGTACCTGGAGGGCTTCAAAGCGGGGCTGAACTACGCGACCAAGGGCACCGGCGCGGTCGACGGGCACCGGATCGAGGTCGAGGAGCAGGACGACGCGGGCGACCCGGCCAAGGCGGTGTCGGCAGCCAAGGACCTCATCGGCAAGGGCCACAAGATCCTGGCGGGCTCCACCGCCTCCGGCGTCGCCCTCCAGGTCGGCCCGATCGCGGCCCAGAACAAGGTGCTCTTCATCAGCGGCCCGGCCGCCGCCGACAAGGTCACCGGACTCAACACCTACACCTTCCGTTCCGGCCGCCAGTCCTACCAGGACATCCGGACGGCGGCCTCGTTCATCGGGGACGCCAAGGGGCGGAAGGTCACCGTGCTCGCCCAGGACAACGCCTTCGGGCAGGCCAACGTGGCCGCCGTCAAGGGCGTGCTGGGCGCCCAGGGCGCCACGGTCGACGCGGTCCTCGCCCCGCCGAGCGCGACCGACCTGACCCCGTTCGCCACCCAGGCCAGGAGCGCCAAGCCCGACCTGCTGTTCGTGGCCTGGGCCGGTGACACCTCGGCGGCCCTCTGGACGGCGCTCAACCAGCAGGACGTCTTCGCCGACACCAAGGTCGTCACCGGGCTGGACCTCGCCGCTTCCTACCCGCTGTTCGGCCCGGCGGGCGAGAAGATCTCCTTCCTGAACCACTACTTCGGCGGGGCCGCCGGCACCCCGGTGGAGAAGGCCATGGACGAGGCCGTGACCGCCGCCGGCGGCAAGTCCGACATCTTCACCCCGGACGGCTTCACCGCCGCCCAGATGATCGTGCACGCCGTGGAGGCCAACCAGGGCTCGGCCGACGACACCGCCGCGCTGGTGAAGGCCCTCGAAGGCTGGAGCTTCGACGGGGTCAAGGGCCGAACCACGGTGCGCGCCGAGGACCACGCCCTCCTCCAGCCGATGTTCCAGGTCCGGCTCACGGGCTCCGGTGCGGCCGCCAAGCCCTCGGTGGAGAAGACACTGAGCCCCGACGAGGCCGCGCCCCCGGTCACCCCGATGGCGGGCTGATCATGTCCCGACCTTCCTCCTCCGCTCCGTCCTCCTCTGCTCCTCCCTCCTCCGCGTGGGCCCCTCAGGGCGGTTCTCCGGCCACCGCGGCGGCCCCGGCCGCCCCGGTGCTGCGGGCGACCGGCCTGGGCTGGTCCGTCAGGGGTGTGCCGATCGTCGAGGACGTCTCCTTCACCGTCCCGGAGGGCGAGTTCATCGCCTTCATCGGACCCAACGGCGCAGGAAAGACCTCCCTGTTCAACCTGATCTCCGGCCTCTACCCGGCGAGCCACGGCCGGCTCGAACTCGACGGCACCGACATCACCGCCGAGCCCGTCCACGCCCGTGCCCGCCGAGGCCTCGGCCGGACCTTCCAGACCTCCTCCCTGTGGCCCGGGATGACGGTGGCGGACCACGTCCGCCTCGCCGCGCAGGCCGCCGCCGGCCCCCGGGTCTCGTACCGGCTCTGGCGCCGCGCCGGCCGCTACCCGGAGCAGGTGGCCGAGACCCTGGAGCGCACCGAACTCGCCCACCGCGCCGACACCCTGGCGAGCGCGCTCTCCCACGGCGAGAAGCGCAAGCTCGAACTCGCCGTCCTGCTGGTCTCCGACCCCCGGCTCATCCTGTTGGACGAACCGATGGCCGGGGTCAGCGCGGAGGAGGTGCCGGCCCTCACCGCCCTCATCCGCTCCGTCCACCGCGATCTCGGCCGCACCGTGCTGATGGTGGAACACCACATGGACGTCCTGCTCGGCCTGGCCGACCGGCTCGCCGTGATGCACCACGGCACGCTGCTCGCCCTGGATGCGCCGGACGCCGTGATGGCGGACGCCACCGTCCAGCAGGCCTACCTCGGGGAGGCGTTGTGACCGACGGCCACGACTCCACCGCCTCCGACCGCTCCCTCCTCTCCGTCCGCGATCTGCGCGTGGTCATCGACGGCCTGCACATCCTGCACGGCGTCGACTTCGACGTCGCGCCGACCGGCGTGACGGCCCTGCTGGGCCGCAACGGCGCCGGCAAGACCACCACGGTCAAGGCCGTGATGGGCCTGGTGCCGCGGACCGGCAGCATGCGCTTCGCCGGTGCCGAACTCTCCTCCCTTCCGACGCATCTGGTGGCCCGCCAGGGCATCGGAT
The DNA here is from genome assembly GCF_042749955.1 of Kitasatospora sp. NPDC059462. Classification (NCBI taxonomy): domain Bacteria; kingdom Bacillati; phylum Actinomycetota; class Actinomycetes; order Kitasatosporales; family Streptomycetaceae; genus Kitasatospora; species Kitasatospora sp. NPDC059462. The sequence continues at coordinate 17,290 of NZ_JBHYUU010000038.1, forward strand.
ACGCCCCGGAGGACCGCGGGATCTTCGCGGGCCTGACGGTCGCCGAGAACCTCCGCCTCGCCGAGCGGGGCGGGGGCTCCGAGCCCGACTACCGGCTGGTCCACGAGCTGTTCCCCGAACTCGAACAGCGGGCCGGTCAGTTGGCCGGGACGCTCTCCGGCGGGCAGCAGCAGATGGTGGCCATCGGCCGGACCCTGCTCAACCGGAACCGGCTGATCATCGCCGACGAGCCCACCAAGGGCCTGGCGCCGAAGATCGTCGCCGAGGTGGCGGACGTCCTGGCCCGCGCGGCGCAGGCCGTCCCGGTCCTGCTCGTCGAGCAGAACCTCGCCCTGGTCCGCCGGCTGGCCGGGACCTGCGCCGTCCTGGCCGACGGCCGCACCGCCCACCGGGGCGACACCGCCGCGCTGTTGGCCGACGAGGACGCCGCCCGCCGACTGCTCGGTGTCGGCGGCCGCCGCCCCGGCGGCGCCACCGTCCGCGTCACTACGGAGGTGAACCCCTGATGGACACCGTCGTCCTCCTTTCCTGTACCGGTCTGGGTCTGGGTGCGCTGTACTTCCTGGTCGCCTCCGGTCTGTCGCTGATCTTCGGTCTGATGGACGTGCTCAACTTCGCGCACGGCGCCCTGCTCTCGGTCGGCGCCTACGCCACCTGGTGGGCCGGTGCCGAGGCCGGACTCTCCTTCTGGCTCGCCGTGCCCTTCGGCACGCTGGTCGGAACGGCCGCCGCCGTCCTGCTGGAACTCGCCCTGATCCGCCCGCTCTACAGCCGCCCGCGCGACCAGATCCTCGCCACCGTCGGCGTCGGGCTGGCCGTGCCCGCGCTGCTGATGGGGATCTGGGGCGCCGACGCCCGCCCCTTCCCCCAGCCGGCACTGCTCTCCGGCACCTGGCACGTGCTCGGTGCGACCGTCCCGGTGAACCGCTTCGTGCTGGTGGCAGCCGCCGTGCTGCTCCTGCTCGCTCTGAAGATGTTCCTCGCCCGTACCCGCTACGGGCTGATCGTCCGGGCCGGCGTCGAGGACCGGGTGATGGTCACCGCGCTCGGCATCGACGTCCGCAAGGCGTTCACGCTCGTCTTCGCCATCGGGGGCGCCGCCGCCTCGCTCGGCGGCGCCCTCGGCGGCCTCTACTTCGGTTCGGTCAATCCCGGCCAGGGCACCGGCCTGCTCGTCTTCGCCTTCGTCGTCGTCGTGATGGGCGGCATGGGCTCCGTCACCGGAGCCGCCGTCGCCTCGGTGTGCGTGGGCCTGGTGCAGCAGTTCGCCAACTACTACACCGCCGCCGGCCTCGGCGACCTCTCGGTCGTCGTCCTGCTGGCCGTCCTGCTCCTGGTACGGCCCCGCGGACTCACCGGGAGGCTCGCGTGAGTGCGAAGACCCCCGCCGCGAGCACCGGTGGCACCGCCGCCGACCGCACTGCCGTGACCGTACGACCCGGCACCGACAACAACGCCGCCGAAAGCCGTCCAGGAGGCCCCGAACGGGCCGGAATCACTCGAACAGGTGAATCGATCACAAATCGCTCGACAATTCTGCGCCGAGGGCTACGATCGTGGCCGATCGCTCTGCTGATCCTGCTCCTTGTCGCCCCATACAGTGCGCTTCCCGTTCCGGGTCTGCTCGACGGTCCGCTCGGCAGCCCCGGGAGTCTCCAACTCATCGCCCTGTGCCTGCTCTACGGGGCCCTCGCCTCCGGCTACGACCTCCTGCTCGGCCGTACCGGACTGCTCTCCTTCGGCCACGCGCTCTACTTCGCGACCGGCCTCTACACCACCGACCTCGCCATGCTGGAGCTCCGGCTGCCGTTCGCGGCGGCGGCCGTCTTCGGCATCGGCTGCACCGTCGCGCTGGCCCTGCTGCTCGGCTCGGTCAGCCTCCGCGTCACCGGCATCGGCTTCTCCATGGTCACCCTGGCCTTCGCCCAGGCCGGTTCGATCCTCGTCCAGCGCAACCCCGGCGGGCTGACCGGCGGGGAGGAGGGCCGGTCGGCGCCGGCCGACCGACTGCCCGCCGCCCTCCTGGGCATCGAGAACACCGCCAACCTCTACTGGATCGCCCTCGCCTACCTCGTGCTGACCCTCGCCGTCGTCCACTGGGCCGTCGGCTCCCCGGCCGGCCGGGTCTGGGAGGGCATCCGGGAGAACGAGCGCCGGGTCGAGGTGCTCGGACTGCGGCCCTACGGCTACAAGTTGATCGCCTTCGTGCTCGCCGGAGGACTCGCCGGGGCGGGCGGGGTGGTCTACCTGCTGCTCACCGGCGGCGCCACTCCGCAGACCGCCACGTCGGACGCGACCCTCTCGCTGCTGGTGATGGTCGTGCTCGGCGGGTCCGGTACGCGCTGGGGCCCGCTGCTCGGCGGGGTCATCTACACCTGGGCCGGTCACCGGCTCGGTGACCTCGCCAACTCCGCTGCTGTCGCCGACCTGCCGTCGGTCCTGCGCGTCCCGCTCTCCCAGCCGCTCTTCCTGCTGGGCGGTCTCTTCGTCGCCGTGGTCTACGTCCTGCCGGGCGGCCTGGCCAAGTTGCCCGCCCGGATCCGTGCCGCCAAGTCCCAGTCCACCGGAGGTGGTCCAGCATGAGCCAGTTCGAGAACCCGGCGATACACCCCACGGCCGACCCGTCGGCCGACCCGTCGCCCGGGCCGGCAGCACCGGAAGAGCTGCGCGTCCCGGTCGCCGACGGGGAGCTGTCGGTGCTCCGGTGGCCGGCCACCGCGCCCGACGCCCCGACCGTCGTGGCGGTGCACGGCATCACCGCCAACGGCCTCGCCTGGTTCGAGGTGGTCCGCCGGCTCGACGGCCGGGCCACCCTGATCGCGCCGGACCTGCGCGGGCGCGGCCGCAGCCGCGACCTCGACGGGCCGTACGGACTGACCCGCCACGCCGACGACGTGGCGGCCCTGATCACCGGGCTGGACCTGGGGCCGACCGTCGTGATCGGCCACTCCATGGGCGCGTGGGTGGCGGCCCTGACCGCCGTCCGCCACCCGGAACTGGTCAGCCGGGTGGTGCTGGTCGACGGTGCCGTCACCTTCCCGCTGCCAGAGGGCGTGGGCGAGGACGACGCCCTGGCCGCCGTGCTCGGGCCGGCGCTGGCCCGGCTGTCGATGACCTTCCCCGACCGGCAGGCGTACCGCGAGTTCTGGCAGCGGCACCCGGCCTTCACCGCCGACTGGTCCGACGGGATCGACGCCTACGTCCAGCGCGATCTCGTCGGCGACGAACCCGAGCTGCGCTCCTCCTGCGTGCTGGCGGCGATCGAGACCGACGGGACGCAGGTCCTCCTGGACCGGGAGGCGGCGGCCGCGGTGCACCGGCTGCCCTGCCCGGGCGAGCTGATCCGGGCGGAACGCGGCCTGTTCGACGAGCCGCAGGGCCTCTACGACGAGAAGCGGCTCGACGACGCCGGGCTGGACGGCGCCCACCCGGTCCGGACGTCCTGGGTGCCGGACACCAACCACTACTCGATCGTCTGGAACCGCGCCGGCGCCGAGGCGGTGGTCCGTGCCGCGCTCGGCCCGGCCGCCGCCGGCCCGGCCACCGCGTAGCCGTCGCGACGGGTCAGCCGGCCGCGCCCAGGAAGGACTCCCAGCCGCCGGCCGGCGCCTGTCCGACGTTGAGGGTGCGCAGCTTGCGCAGGGTGGACTGGTCCTGGACCTCCAGCCACTCGACGAGCTGCTTGAAGGAGACCAGCCGGACGTCGGGCTTGGCGGCGACGGTCTTGAGCGTCTCCTCGACGGCGTCCATGTAGATGCCGCCGTTCCACTGCTCGAAGTGGTTGCCGATGAAGAACGGCGCGCGGTTGCCGTTGTAGGCGCGGTCGAACCCGGCCAGGTAGGCGTCCCGGGCCTGGGTGCGCCAGTCGTTGTACTTGGCCGGGTCCCCCTTGGTGCTGCCGGAGGACTGGTTGGCCAGGATGTTGTAGTCCATGGAGAGCACCTGGTAGGCGTGGCCCGGGAAGGGGATGCTCTGCAGCTGGAGGTCCCAGATCTTGCCGTCCTGCACCTTCTGCGGCCAGATCTGCTGCCCGCCCGAGGAGCTGGCGTCGTACTTCCACCCCAGGTTGGCGATGGTCGGCAGCAGGGCCTTCTGCCCCTCCAGGCAGGGGGTGCGCCCGCCGACCAGTTCCTTCTTGTAGTCGAAGGGGAGCGGCTCGACGTCGGTGAAGCCGGTGTTGGTCCGCCACTGGGTCACGAAGCCGACGGCCTGGTCTATCTCGCTCTGCCAGTCCTCGGGGGTCCACTTGTTGACGCCGTTGCCGTCCGAGCGGGTCGAGCAGAAGTGGCCGTTGAAGTGGGTGCCTATCTCATGGCCGGCCAGCCAGGCCTGGCTGATGAGCTTGAGGGTGTTCTTCACCGCACCGTCCGACAGGTAGGGGATGTCGGAGGCGCCGACCGCGTGCTTCGGCGGGTGGTACAGGTCGGCCCTGCCCTTCGGCAGGGCGTAGATGCCGGAGAGGAAGAAGGTCATCGAGGCCTTGTACTCCTCGGCGAGCTTGAGGAACCGGGGGAACTGCCCGTCCTCGGTGGCGCCGGCGCCGTCCCAGGAGAAGACCACGAACTGCGGCGGGCGCTCGCCCGGCTTGAGCTTCTCCGGCTTGGGCTGGTTCGGCTGTGCTCCGGTGTCGGAGGTCGATCCGTCCCCGATCGGCGTGCCCTTGGCCGGGGTCCCGGTGGGGGTGCCGGTCGGTGCGGTGCTTCCGGTGCCGGTCGTGGGGGCGGGGGCGGAGCCCGAGGCGGATCCGGTGGGATCGGCCGAGCCCGAGCCGCCCCCGGAACAGGCCGCCACCGCTCCGAGGGCCGCAGTCGCGGCGGTGGCTGTGAGCACGGTCCTGCGCGAGATGCTGGCCATCGTCTCCCCTGGGTGTCTGGACCGGGTGGCGGCCAGACCGAGGCCGCTCCGGTCATATCGGACAATTGATTGATTATCCGTCGTTAGCATGTCACGCGAACGTAGGGGGCACCAAAGGCCCGAGGTTCGTCGGCACTGAACACGCGTGGCACGCCTGTGCGGGATGCGAAGGAATGTCTTCTGTTGCCGTCCTGTGACGCTTCGCCCGTTTCGCGGAAGGGGAGCTCCGCGGGCGCTGCCGCCGCGGCGTCAGTCGAGGGAGAGCCGGCGGTTGCGGCGCACGACCCGCGCGATGGCGGTGCTCACCACGGTGGCCGCCGTGCAGGAGACCGCGAGGCTCAGCCAGGCGGTTTCGAACCAGTGGCTGTTGAGCCAGCCCAGGGTCACGATGTAGGCCGCCCAGACCATCGCGGCCAGCGCCGACCACCGCAGGAAACGGTGGGGATGGGCGGGGGAGTGGCCGATGGCCAGGTCGAGGACGGTCCGCCCGGCCGGCACGAAGCGGGCGATCACCACCATGGCGGCCGCCGCCCGGGTGGTGCGTTCGTCCAGGGCCTGCTGGACCCGCGCCACGCTGGCCGCCAGCTTCGGGCGGTGCTCCAGACGCCGGCTGACCACCGGGGCGCCGCGACGGGCCAGCCGGAGCAGCAGCAGATCGCCGAGGAAGGAGGCCGCGGCCACCCCGAGCCCGAGCATCACGGGGGCGCCGTCTATCTGCGCCGTCTTGAGCACCGCGAGGATGACGAGGGTCCCGCTGGGGATGAAGGGGAGGAAGGCGTCACCGAGGACGGCGCAGAGCGCCAGCGCGCAGATCCACGAGGATCCGACCAGCGTCGCGATGTCCATGTCCCTACTTCCTCCAGGCTGCCCGGGGGAGCAGTGGTTGCAAGGGACAACGCTAGCGCCTCGACTTTTCATGCCATGAAGCACCCCGGCTGTGCGATGGGCCACAGCCCATGGGTTCCGGTGCCGCTCATGGCACGAGCCCCCGGGGCGGGGTGCCGCTCCGGGGGCTCGCGGGGATCGGTCGGCGCTGGTCCAGCCCGACGATCTTGCTGGTGAGTGCGGATCCGGTTGGGTGATCCGCCTGAGCCCTAGCCTGCCGGAAGCCGGCCGCCGACCGCGAGCCCCCGGGCTGGCGACTTCCCGCGCTGGCGTGAAGTCGCCACGGGTGTTCGTCCGCTGGCTCTGTGTCAGCCCCGGTCGGGCGCGGGCCGGGGAACAAGCGGGCCCGGGATCGGGGTTGACCAGTGTCGGCACCGGCAGCGGCACCGACCGTCACCGGTGCACGGCGCCGGTGGACCGCACCGGCGGACGGGACCGAACACGGCCAGGAGGACGGACGGCATGACGACCGAGGACAGGCAGGAGAACCGGCGGGGGAACGGCACCGGGCCGCAGGCCGCGGACGCGATCCGGGGCACCGCCCGGGGATCGGCGCCCGCCCCGCTGTCGATCCTCGACCTGGCCACCGTCGGGGTCGGCCACACGCCCGCGGAGGCGCTCGCCGCGACCACCACGCTCGCCCGCAGCGCCGAGCAGTGGGGCTACCACCGCTTCTGGGTGGCCGAGCACCACGGCATGCCGGGCGTCGCCAGCTCCACGCCCGCCGTCCTGCTGGCCCACCTCGGGGCCCACACCACTACCCTCCGCCTCGGCTCCGGTGGCGTGATGCTGCCCAACCACGCCCCGCTGGCCATCGCCGAGCAGTTCGGCCTGCTGGAGGCGCTCCACCCCGGCCGGATCGACCTCGGGCTCGGCCGGGCCCCCGGCACCGACCAGGCCACCGCCCGGGCCCTGCGCCGGGGCCTCGGCGAGGGCGCCGACGACTTCCCCCGCCAGCTCTCCGAGCTGACCCACTTCCTCGACGGCAGCTTCCCCGCCGGGCACCCGTACGAGCGGCTCACCGCCGTTCCGAAGGGGGAGGGGCGGCCGCCCGTCTGGCTGCTCGGCTCCTCCGGCTTCAGCGCCCAGCTGGCCGGCCGGCTCGGCCTGCCGTTCGCCTTCGCGCACCACTTCAGCAGTGCGAACACCCTGCCCGCGCTCGACCTCTACTGCTCGGAGTTCCGCCCCTCGGCGGTCCTCGACGAGCCGTACGCGCTGATCGGCGTGAGCGCGGTCGCGGCCGACGACGAGGCCTCCGCCCGCCGCCTCGCCCGCTCCGCGGCGCTCGGCATGCTGCGGCTGCGCCGGGGCAACCCCGGCCCGATCCCCACCCCCGAGGAGGCCGAGTCCTACCCGTACAGCCCGGTGGAGGCGGACTTCATCGACGACTGGCTGGGCAACGTCGTCCTGGGCGCGCCGGGCGAGGTGGCCGACGGTCTGGAGGCACTGCGCAAGCGGACCGGGGTGGACGAGCTGATGGTCACCTCGCACATCCACGGCCACGAGGCGCGGCTGCGGTCCTACGGCCTGATCGCCGAGGCCTACGGGCTGTCCGCTCCCCGGGCCGCGACCGTCTGAGCGGACCGGCGCGGGCCCCGGCTAGCGCCCGCCCGGGGCGTCGCGCTCCGCCCGCTCCGCCCGCTCCTCCTGGCCGTCCCGGCCGTCGCGGAGTATCGCCGCGACCAGCTCGGCCTCGCCGGGGCGGGCGAAGTACCAGCCCTGGGCGGTGTCGCAGCCGGTGAGGCGCAGCCGCTCGGCCTGGGCGGCGCTCTCGATGCCCTCGGCGGTCACGGTCAGGCCGAGGGTGTGGGCCAGCTGCACCATCGCGCCGACGATCTGCTCGTCGGCGTCGCTCCGCCGCGAGCCGAGCTCGGGGAGCTCCGGCCGCCCGCCGGCCGGAGCCGGGGCCGGGTCGCGGAACCCCTCGATGAAGGTGCCGTCCAGCTTCAGCACGTGCACCGGCAGCCGGGAGAGGTAGGCGAGGTTCGAGTAGCCCGTCCCGAAGTCGTCGATCGCGATCCGCACGCCCATGTCGGCGAGCGCCTGGAGTGCCTGGAGCGGCCGTCCGCCGGGGCCGAGCAGCGCGCTCTCGGTGATCTCCAGCTGCAGCAGCCGGGCCGGCAGGCCGGTGCGGTCGAGGGCCTGGGCGACGTCGGCGACCACGTCGGAGTCCCAGATCTGGCGGGCGGCCAGGTTGACGCTCACGAAGGTCTCGGTCTCGGGGAACTCGGTCAGCCAGCGCCGAGCCTGGCGGCAGGACTCCTCCAGCACCCACTTGCCGAGCGGCACGATCGCCCCGGACTCCTCGGCGAGCGGGATGAAGCGGTCCGGCGAGAGCGTCCCGTAGCGGGGGTGGCGCCACCGGACCAGGGCCTCGGCGCCGTGCACCGCGCCGTCGGCCAGACCGACCAGCGGCTGGTACTCGATCGTGAACTCGCCGCGTTCCAGCGCCGGGCGCAGCGCGGTGGCGAGCAGCTGGCGGGTCAGCTGGTGGGCGCCGCGGTCGGGATCGTAGAGGGTCCAACGGGCCCGTCCGTCGGCCTTGGACCAGTAGAGGGTGGCGTCGGCGTCCTTCACCAGGTCGGTCGGGGTGGTCTCGTGCACGGAGCGTTCGACGACGCCGACGCTGGCGGTGACCACCAGCCGGTGGCCGGCCACGTCGAAGGGGCGTTCCAGGGCGTCGAGGATCCGGGCGGCCAGGTCGGTGAGCTGGTCGCTGCCCCGGCTGCCGGTCACCAGGACGGCGAACTCGTCGCCGCCCATCCGCGCGACCAGGTGGGCGCCGTGCGCGGAGAAGCCGCGCCGCAGCCGGGTCGCGACGGCGATCAGCAGTTGGTCGCCGATGTGGTGGCCGAGGGCCTCGTTGATCGCGGCGAACCCGTCGAGGTCCAGGTAGCAGACGCCGACCCGGGGCCCGTCCGCCGTCCTCCCGTCGGTCGTGCTCCACGCGGCCGTCCCGTCGGCCCCGGGGCCTTCGAGGGACCCCGCCCCGGCCCCCTGCCCCGGGCCCGCCGACCGGTCGGGGGTGAGGCAGGCGGCGTCGAGGCGTTCGAAGAAGTACGTCCGGTTGGGCAGCCGGGTCAGCGGGTCGTGCAGGGCCTGGTACTCCAGGCGGTCGCCGAGCCGGCGCTGCTCGGTGATGTCCTCGACCAGGGCGAGCGTGTACAGCGGGCTGCCCTCGGTGTCCCGGATCAGCGAGACGGTCACCTTGGTCCAGACCGTCCGCCCCGCGCGGTGCTTGAGCTGCTTCTCGACCCGAATCCGGTCGTGCTCGCCGTGGGAGAGCGCGCGGAACAGCCGGCGCGGCATGCCCTCGGGGTCGGTGATCTCGTGGATGTGGGTCCGCACCAGCTCGTCGACGGTGCGGCCGGTCAGCGCGGCGAAGGCGGGGTTGACCTCGATGATCCGGTCCTCGGGATCGATCAGGGCCATGCCGATGCCGGCGTCGCAGAAGGCGGCCCGCAGCCGGGATTCGCTGGCCCGCAGCGCGGCCAGCTGGGGGTCGTCGCCCCCGGCCACCGCCCGGCCGTGCGCATCGCCGTGACCCGTACGGCCGTCCGCACCGCCGCTGGCCGCACCCTCGCTGTCCGCACCGCCGCCGTCCGCACCCTCGTCCGGCGCCCGGTGCACGCCGTCGGTGAGCGGCGCGGAGCAGGCAGGGCAGCGGAGGGCGCCGTCGTCGGCCGGGGCCTGCCGGGGGTCGGCCAGGACGGCCCGGGCCGTGCCGTTGGCCGGGGCGGCGTGGAGGGCGGGCGGCAGGAGGCGGCGTGGCCGCGGGTCCTCGTGCCGCACGCCTGGGTGGTGTGCGTCGGCCCCCTCGTTCTGGCCCGGCACGGCATGCTCCCGTCCGCTGCTGACGCTTGACGCTGGTCCGGCCGGTCACCCGACTTCGGCGGCCGGCCCGCACTCTGCCGCACTCGCGGAGGTGGGACTCCGGTGCGGGACGCTCGGGACGGAGCGGCCGGGTGGGAACCCGCCTGAGGAACCGTGAGGAACAGGGCGCTGCGGCCGATCATAGGACGCGATGGCAACGCGCGGTGACCGCCGCCAGGGTGATTCGTCTGGTTTGGGGGCAAGTGTGGTGATACATGCGGACGCCCCCGGTGCACATCACATGATGTGCACCGGGGGCGTGTGCTCCGGGAGTGCGCCCTCGGGCTCCGGTTCGGCGCCGGACGTGCGCCCGGCCGGGCCCGGGGGCGGGACGCCCGGGAGGTCAGCCGGCCAGGTTGGCCGTGAGGGTGATGGTGGTGCCGGCCAGGGCCTGGCTCACCGGGCAGTTGGCCTTGGCGTCCTCGGCGGCCTTCACGAAACCGGCCTCGTCCAGCCCGGGCACCTGGCCGGTGACCGTCAGGTGGATGCCGGTGATGCCGGTGCCCGGCTGGAAGGTGACGTCGGCCTGGGTGTCGAGCTTGGTGGGCGGGGTGCCCGCGCCGGTCAGGCCGTGCGAGAGGGCCATCGAGAAGCAGGCGGAGTGCGCGGCCGCGATGAGCTCCTCCGGGCTGGTCTTGCCGTTCGGGGCCTCGGCGCGGGCCGGCCAGGAGACCGGGTACTCGCCGATGCCGGACGACGCGAACGTCACCTGGCCCTTGCCGTCGACCAGGTTGCCTTCCCAAGCGGTGCGGGCGGTGCGGGTGGTTGCCACGATCGGTACCTCCGGTAGTTACTGAGGAACTGCTGACTCGTCACGTCCGGTCATGCCGCGCCCAGCCTACGGGCAGGCCGGGGGCGCGCCACAAGTAGCGCACCGGACCGCCGCGTCCGAAAACACCCCGTCCGTCACGGCGGGCCGGAACGGTCCGACGGGCCGTCCGCATCGTGGACGTCGGGCCGGACGGTGCGGGCCCGCCCCGGGCGCCCTGTTAGATTGGCCCGGGCCCGGGCCCGGCCGCCGCACGGTCGGGCGCACCACCGAGAGAGCCGCGGAGCCGCCCCGATGACGGACCACCCCACGACCCCCGACGCCGGACTGCCCGAGGGGGTCGACGATGCCGTGCGGGCCGAGCTGACCAGCCTGCGCGAGAGCATCGACAACATCGACGCCGCGGTGGTCCACATGCTGGCCGAGCGCTTCAAGGCGACCCAGCGGGTCGGCCGGCTCAAGGCCGAGCACAAGCTCCCGCCGGCCGATCCGGCCCGCGAGCGCACCCAGATCAAGCGCCTGCGCGAGCTGGCCGCCGGCGCGCACCTGGACCCGGTGTTCGCGGAGAAGTTCCTCAACTTCATCATCGCCGAGGTCATCCGCCACCACGAGGCCATCGCGAGCGACGCCGTGACCGGCGGCAACGCCTCCGCCTGACGGCGAGCCCGGCCCGGCCGGATGTCCGGCCCGGCGGGATGTCTGGCGCGGGTAAACGTCCGATTTCGCCTGGATCCCCGGTTGGCGTAGCGTGCAGGTTCCCCCGCAGCCGGAGAGTGGAGCAGCGACGATGGCGGTGAACCTGCCCGATACGCACGGCGGCGACGCCGGGGCCGGGCCCGCCGCCCCCGTCGGGGGCCGGGCCGAGGCACGGCGGGCCCGTCGCGCCGCCGAGGGCCGTCGGAGCAGGCCGCCGAAGGGCCGTCGCTCCGGCCGCCGGCCGCGGCCGTGGTGGATCGAGATCCCGGCGATGGCGGCGGTCGGCCTGGTGGTCGCGCTGCTGATCAAGACCTGCCTCTTCCAGGTCTTCACCATCCCCTCCGGTTCGATGGAGAACACCCTGCGGGTCGGCGACCGGGTCGGGGTGAACAAGCTCGCCCCGCTGACCGGCTGGGAGCCCGAGCGGGGCCAGCCGGTGGTCTTCAAGGACCCCGGGGACTGGCTGCCGCCGCAGCCGACCGGCGGCAACCCCGTCACCAACGCGCTGGGCTCGGTGCTCTCCTTCGTCGGCCTGGTGCCGCCGAAGGACGACAACTACCTGGTCAAGCGGGTCATCGCGACCGGCGGGCAGACCGTGCAGTGCTCGGGCAGCACGCTGACCGTCGACGGCGCCACGGTCGACGAGCCGTACCTCCACCCCGGGGACGACTCCTGCGCCGGGCTGGACTTCGGCCCGGTGACGGTGCCGCAGGGCTACGTCTGGGTCGAGGGCGACCACCGCAGCGACTCCGCGGACTCGCGCTACCACCAGCGCGGCCCCGGTGGCGGGGCCGTGCCGGTGGACAACGTGGTCGGCCCGGTGTCGGCCGTCGTGTGGCCGCTCGACCACTTCGACTGGTTCGGCTGGGTCGGCCGCTGAACCGGGCCGGGCGGCGGCGCTAGCGCCGTTCCCGCCCCTGCTCCCGAGTCCGGGGGGTCTGCGCCTCGGCGGCCCGGGCGAGCCGTTCGCCGAGGGCGGTCGCCCCGGCCGGTACCGTGTCCGCCCCCGCGGCCCCCGCCGGTGGGGGTGCGGCCGCCGCGAGGTCCTTCCCGGCAGGCGCGGCGGGCTTGCTCGCCTGGGCGGCGAACGCCCCGGCCAGCACCAGCAGGCCGCCGGCCATCTGCGGCACACCGAGGTGCTCGCCCAGCAGGACCCAGGCCAGCATCGTGGCCACGACGGCCTCCAGGTTGGCCACCACCCCGGCGACCGGCGGCGACAGGTGCTGGACGGCGACCACACCGGTCAGATAGGCGAGCACGGTCGCGACCAGGACCATCCAGGCGGCCGGGATCAGGGCGGGCAGGCTGTGCCCGTTCATCACCACGTCCCCGCCGAGCCTGCCCCAGTCCGCCTCCCAGGGGCGGGTCAGGGCGGTGAGCACGATCGAGCCGATCAGCAGGCCGTACGCGCTGACGGCGATCGGGTCGACCGGGCGCTCGCCCCGGCTGCCGGCGTCGGCGAGCACGAAGTAGCCGACCTGGCAGCAGGCCGCTCCCAGGGCGAACAGGACGCCGAGCGCGTCGAAGCTCAGGCCGTTCCAGACCTCGACGACGCAGGCGAGCCCGGCGACCGCGACGCCCGCGCCGATCGCCGCGCCCCGGCTGATCGGCCGGCGCTGGACGAACCGCACGTAGCCGATGAGCAGCGGTGGGCCGAGGTACTCGATCAGCAGGGCGACGCCGACCGGTATCCGGGAGATCGCCGCGAAGTAGCAGGCCTGGACTCCGGCCACGGCGAGCAGGCCGAAGCCGATCAGCAGGCCGGGCCGGCGCCGGACGGCGTCGCGGTGGCGGTAGGCCAGCGGCAGCAGGACGACGGCGGCGCCGGTGACCCGGAGCCAGACCACGTGGAGGGGGGAGAGCCCGGCCTCGATCAGCGGTTTGGCCGCGGTGCCGGAGCCGCCGAAGGCGAACGCGGAGACGAGGGCGAGGGTGAGACCGAGGGTCCGGCCGGGGGAACGGCCGAGCAGGGGGTCGGAGCTGTGCACCGACGAATTGTGACAGCCGCACCGGCCATCCGGTAAGGGGTCATTCCGTCATTCGGTCCTGCACGGCACCGTCCGCGAGCGCTCGTCACCCACCGGACGCGGCGCCGGCGCCGGCCAGGGCCCCCGCCCCGGCACCCGCGTTCGTCCCCGTGCCGCCGCCGGACCCCGAGCCCGTGCCCGTGCCCGTGCCCGACCCTGTGCCCGACCCCGACCCCGACCCCGAGCCCGTGCCCGAACCGGAACCCGAACCCGTGCCCGACCCCGACCCGCCCGTCCCCCCGGTCGGCTCCGTCGGCTTGGTCGGCTTGCTGCTCGGCTGCGGCGTCGTCGGCTGGGTCGGCGCGGTGCCCGACCCACCGGAACCGGAACCGGAACCGGACCCGGCGCCCGATCCCGAACCAGAACCCGACCCCGAACCCGACCCCGAACCGGAACCCGACCCCGAGCCGCCGGCGCCGCCCGAGGGCTGCGGGGCGGTGGTCGGGCCGGTCGACGGCGCGGTGGACGGCGTCGAGCCCGAGTCGCCCGAGGAGCCGGAACCGCCCTGGCCGGACTGCGAGGACGACCCGCCGGACGGCGTCGCCGCCCCGCTCGGGGTGTTCGACGGCGTGCTCGAAGGACCGGACGAGGAGCCCGACCCGGAGCCCGGCCCGGAGGAGCCCGAGCCGCTGCGCGAGGAGTAGTCCGCACCCGAGGGAGCGGGGAAGTCGCTGACCGGCTGCCCCTTCAGGGCGGCCTTCATGTAGGTGGTCCAGATCTTCGCGGGGTACTGGCCGCCCGCCGCGCCGTCGATCCCCCCGGTGCCGCTCAGGCTGACCTGCGCGCCGGTGCCCGGGTCCTGCCCGAACAGCGCGACCGAGGTGACCAGCTCCGGGGTGTACCCGACGAACCAGACCGACTTCTGGTCGTCCGTCGTCCCGGTCTTGCCCGCCGCCGGACGGCTCAGGTCCTTGGCGCGCCAGCCGGTGCCGCCCTGGTCGCTCACCACGCCCTGGAGCATCGAGGTGACCTCGCGCGCGGTCTGCTCGCTGATCGCCTGGGTGGCCTTGTGCGCGGGCAGCTCGATCGGCTCGCCCTCGTGGTCCACCGTCTGCACCAGCCACGGGGTGATCTGCTTGCCGCCGTTGTCCAGCGTGGCGTACACGCCCGCCAGGTCGAGCACGCTCGGCGTGGCGGTGCCCAGCGGGATCGAGGGCACCGGGTCCAGCCCGGGGGTGTTGCTGGGCAGGCCGAGCGCGATCGCGGTGTCCCGCACCTTCGACAGCCCGGTGTCCTGGGCGAGCTGGGCGAAGGCCGAGTTCACCGACCAGTTGGTGGCCTGCTGCAGGGTGATCTGGCCGTAGCTCTTGTCGCCCTCGTTCGGCGGCGCGTACGGGGTGCCCTTCCCGCCGCGGACCTTGCGGCCGCTGGTGCCGTCGTAGACGGTGCGCGGGGTGATGGTCTGGCCGGACTGGGTCTTGGCGTCGTTCTCCAGCGCCGCGGCCAGCGCGATCGCCTTGAAGGTCGAGCCCGCCTGGTAGTCCCGCCGGGTGGCGTTGTCGACGTAGTGCTTCGTGTAGTCGACGCCGCCGTACAGCGCGACCACCGCACCGGTCTTCGGGTCCACCGAGGCGGCGCCGGGCTGGGCGGCGGCGTCCTTCTTCCGCTTCTCCGGGTTCAGGGTGTCGTGCAGTTGGGCCTGCACGGCGCTCTCCAGGGCCTGCTGGCGGTTCGGGTCGATGGTGAGCTTGATCGTGTAGCCGCCCTTGGCCAGCTCCGACTCGCTGATGATCTGGTTGGTGGTGAGGTACTCGGTCGCCGCGTTGACCAGGTAACCGGCCTGGCCGGACAGCCCGAGCTGCGCCTGCGGGTCCCTGACCTCGGGGAACGTGGTGGCGGCCCGCTCCTCGGCGGAGAGCCAGCCCTCCTTCACCATGCCGTCGAGCACGTAGTTCCAGCGGTTGACGGCGTTCTGCTTGCCGGCCGGGGTGGCGGTGGCCACGTCGTAGGCGCTCGGGGCGTTCAGCAGCGCGGCGAGGTAGGCGCCCTGGGCGGCGTTGAGCTCGGAGGCGTCGACGCCGAAGTACTGCTGCGCGGCGGCCTGGATGCCGTAGGCGCCGCGTCCGTAGTACGAGGTGTTGAGGTAGCTGGAGAGGATCTCGTCCTTGCTCTCGGTGGCGTCCACCTTGATCGCGATGAAGAGTTCCTTCACCTTGCGGGTGATCGACTGCTTCTGGCTCAGGTACGTGTTCTTCACGTACTGCTGGGTGATCGTGGAGCCGCCCTGGGTGCCCTCGCCCTTGGCGGTGTTGAGGGCGGCCCGGACCAGGCCGGGCACGTTGACGGCGCCCTCGTGGTAGAAGTTGCGGTCCTCGGCGGCCAGCGTGGCGTGCTGCGCGGCGGGGGAGACCTTGTCCAGCCCGACGTTCTGCCGGTTGGTCTCGCCGGTCCGGGCGATCACCGAGCCGTCCTGGTAGAGCCAGGTGTTGCTCTGCGCGGTGGCGGCGGCGTGCGCGTCCGGCACCTTGACCAGCGCGATGCCGAGCGCGAACAGGCCGACCCCGAGCAGCAGCGCGGTCGCGAAGCCGATCAGGCTCATCCGCCAGGTGGGTATCAGTCTGCGCCAGCCCGTGCGCCGGGGCCGGCGCGGTCGGCGGGCCTTCGGCTTGCGGGTGCGGATGCGCGGCGCGCCGCTGGGGGCGGTACGGGACAAAGCGGCGGCCTTTCCTGCGGGCGGGCGGCTGGGCGGGCGGCAGGACGCTGGGGGAGCGTGCCGGCCCGCGCGGCCGGGATCGTCGGCGGTCGGGGACCTTTGCCCCTTTTCCGGTTTACAGCCCAGAACGCGCCGAAGGTGCCGGTTGGCTCCACGGCGACCGGAAGCGAGACCGACATCACACACAAATCGGACGTCAATGGGCAGCGAAAAGCCGGAGAGCCCCTCGTTGTGAACGAGAGGCTCCCCGGTGTCGGTGCGCCGCCAGGGACTCGAACCCCGGACCCGCTGATTAAGAGTCAGCTGCTCTAACCAACTGAGCTAGCGGCGCCTGCTGACGGGGGAAACAATACACGCTTCCGGAGGGTGCCTCGAGCCACCGGCGGCGTCACCGGGGCCGGCCTGCCCGTTTCCTCCCGGTTGGGGCGGGGTTTACCGCCGGTTAGGGTGGAAACGTGCCCAGCTCCCACCCCGGTCGCCGGAGCGCTCGGCTCAGCTCCGCCCACGCCCGAAGCGGCGCCCGCGCCCGTACCCGTGCCCGAACCGGCGCCCGTACCCGCACCCGAACCGGCGCCGTCGCCGCCCTGCTGCTGCTCAGCGCGGTCGCGTACACCGCGTGGGTCCTGGAAGTGGTGCTCAGCACCGGGCTCGACCCGGTGCAGGCGTACCTCAGCGAGCTGGCCGCCGAGGACCAGCCGCTGGGCGGCCTCTTCCGGGCCACCGACCTGGTCGCCGGGCTCGCGGTGCTGGCGGCCGCCGCACTCGCCCTGCCCGGCGGCCGGCGGCCCTGGGCGGTGACCGGGTGGGCGGCGCTCGCCCTGTTCGGCGCGGCCACCGCCGCCGACTCCCGGCTGCCCCTGAGCTGCGCGCCCACCAGCGACGAGATGTGCGCCGCCCGCGAGACGGCCGGCCTCGTCCCCGCCACCCACACCGCCCACGCCGTGACCAGCAGCCTGGCCGTGCTCGGCGCGCTCGGGGGCCTGACCGCGCTCACCGTCGCCGCCCGGCGGTACGGCTGGTGGCCGCCGGTGCGCCGGTACGGACCGTGGCTGCTCGGCGCCGAACTGCTCGCCACCGGGTGGAGCCTCGGCGCGATCGCGGCCTTCGAAGCGGGTCGCGGCACCTGGGCACTGGGCGCCGGCCAACGTCTCCAGGTCCTGCTGGTCGCCCTGTGGCTGGCCCTGCTCGCGGCCGCCCTCCGCCCCGGCGCCGGGGCGGAGGGCGTCGCCGAGGCCCGTGCCGAGGAGCCGGGCGCCGGCGGACTCGGCACCGTCCCCGCGGCCGTCCCCGCCGCCCGCCCCCGGACCGGCCGTCGGCGGGAGCCGGCATGACCGGCGCGCACCCCTCCCGCACACGCGCCTCCGGCGGGCCCGGCGCCGACGCGCTCGTCCTGCGGATCGACGGCATACCCCTGCACGTCCGGGCCGAGGGGCGCGGCCCCGCCTGCCTGCTCACCGGAGGGCTCGGCAGCAGCTGGTTCGACTGGGACCTCGTCGTCCCCTTCCTCACCCCGTACCGCACCGTGGTCCGTTTCGACCGGCCCGGCTACGGCCTCAGCGCGCCCGAGCCGGCCGACCGCCCGCTGCCGACCGCCGCCGGTGAGGCGCACCGGATCCGGGCCGTCCTGGACGCCCTCGCACTGACCGGGCCGTGCACGGTGGCCGGGCACTCGCTCGCCGCGTTCCACGTCGAGGCCTTCGCCCGGCTGTACCCGGCGCGGACGGCCGGGCTGGTCCTGCTGGACGGCAGCGTCGAGCCCGATCCGCACCCGCGCCCGGCCCCCGGCCTGCGCGATCTCGCGGCGCGCGCCACCGCCCGGGCCGCCACCGCCGCCGCCGTGCCGTACCTGCTCGGGCCCGCCGTGCGCCGGCTGACGGCCCGGGCCACCACCGTGCGGCGCGAGGACCTCGCGCCCGCGCCGCTGGTCCGGCGCTGCTACCGCACCGGGCGCTCCCTGCGGGCACTGCTCCGGGAGAACACCCGCTACCTGGACGCGGCGGCCGAACTGGCCGCGCTGCGCCGGACGGCCCCGCTGCCGGCGGACCTGCCGGTCACCGTGCTCGCCGCCGACGACGGTCTGCGCGGGCGCCGGACCGGGGAGTGGCTGGCCGCCCAGCAGGAACTGGCCGCACTGCTCGGCGCCGAGTACCGCAGCACCGCCCCGGCCGGGCACCTGCTGATGTTCGACCGCCCGGACGCGGTGGCCTCGGCGGTCCTGGACACCACCCGCTGAAGGGGACGCGGCCCGCCCCGGCCCCGCCGGGTCCGGGTTCCACCGGGCCGGGACGCCGGTGCCCGGGAACGCCGAAGGGCCCCCTCGCTGCTGCGAGAGGACCCTTCGACCGTCTGTGCGCCGCCAGGGACTCGAACCCCGGACCCGCTGATTAAGAGTCAGCTGCTCTAACCAACTGAGCTAGCGGCGCCTGCTGACCTGGACGACATTACACGGCGTCGGGCCGATCCGCCGAATCCACACCATTCGGTGACCCGGAGTGACCGGAGGGCGGGCCGGACGCCGGCCTCAGCGGCTGGCCGGCAGCCGGTTCAGGAACACCTGGAACGCGTCGGGCTGGACGGCGTTCACACCGTCGAAGGGGTAGTTCATCTCCTTGATCACGATCAGCACCACGCAGATCATCGCGGTCATGGTGAGCACCATGGCGAGGTGCAGCCGGATGCTGGCGATGCCGAACACGAAGGCGAAGCCGACGGTCAGCACCGCGCCGGCGATCAGCGGCACCCAGAGCAGCGGCGGCACCGCGTCCTGGACCTGGGTGAGCCGGGCGCGGCGCTCGCTGGCCAGGCCCTCCACGTGCTTGAGGGCGTTGTCGAAGTGCGCCTGCTGGCGGGCGTCGACGGGCTGCAGCGCGTTGGTGGTGTCGCGGATCCGGTACACCAGCTCGGTGGTGTGCGGGTCGGTGCGGTGGTCGGCCATCAGCTGCCACTCCTCGCCGATGACGTTGTGGGCGTACTGGAGGGTGAGGTTGGTCAGCTCGATGCCCGCCGGGCTGTCGAACTGACGGGACGTCCAGTAGAGGCCGGCCAGCTGGTCGGCCTCGCGGAAGGTGGTGGCCCGGGCGTCGTCGGCGGCCTCCCACACCACGATCACCACGAAGGCGAGCAGGACGGCGTAGAGCACGCCGACCATGGCGAAGATGGCCGCCGTCACGTCGTTGTGCGGTTTCCGGGCCTCGGCGGAGACGAAGCGGGGCAGCAGCAGGAGCACCACGGTCGCGAGGGCCAGCGAGCCGACCAGGATCGTCAGGTTGGGCCAGGTCATAGCAGCAGTTGTCGCACGGCCGCCGGGCACCCGCCAGACGGGGTGCCGTTCGGAGGTGTCCGGCGGACGCTCCCGTCACCCCTGCGGGAAGTGGCAGGCGGCCCGGTGGCCGCCGTCGGCCGGGCGGTCCGCCGGCCCTCCCAACGACCCGCCCCCCGATCCGCTCCCCGATCCGCCCCCGGATCCGTCACCCGGACCGTCGGCCGCCGTGAGCGCCGGAGCCTCGTTCGCGCAGCGCTCGCGCTGCGCCGCGCCGAGCCCCGGATGGACGGGGCAGCGGGCCCGGAACGGGCAGCCGGTGTGCCGGACGGTGGGGGAGGGCGGATCGCCGGCCAGCAGGACCCGGCTGCGCGCGCGTTCGGCGGCGGGGTCCGGCAGCGGGACGGCGGAGAGCAGGGCACGGGTGTAGGGGTGCCGGGGCCGGTCGAAGACCTCGGACACCGCGCCCTGCTCGACCGTCCGCCCGAGGTACATCACGCTGACCCGGTCGGCGAGGTGCCGGATCACCGAGAGGTCGTGCGAGACGAAGAGGTAGGAGAGGCCGAGCTCCGCCTTGAGGGACTGGAGCAGGTTGAGCACCCCGGCCTGGATCGAGACGTCCAGCGCGGAGACCGGCTCGTCGAGCACCAGCAGCCGGGGCCGGACGGCCAGCGCGCGGGCGATCGAGATCCGCTGCCGCTGCCCGCCGGAGAACTGGTGCGGGTAGCGGAGGGCGTGCGCCGGGTCGAGGCCCACCTGGCGCAGCAGTTCGGGCACCCGGTGGGCGATCTCGTCCTTCCCGGCCCGCTGGGCGCGCAGCGGTTCGGCCACGATGTCGCCGACCGGCATCCGGGGATCCAGACTGGCCATCGGGTCCTGGAAGACGATCTGCAGCCGGGACCGCATCCGGTGCGCCTCGGCGCGGGACAGTCCGGCGGTGTCCCGGCCGAGCAGCTCGATCCGGCCCGACTCGGGGGCGGCGAGGCGCAGCAGTTCGAACAGGGTGGTGGACTTGCCGGAGCCGGACTCGCCGACCAGGCCGAGCGTCTCGCCCTCGCGGATCGACAGCTCGACGCCGTCCACCGCGTACACCGAGCCGACCCGGCGCTTGAAGACGGTGCCCTTGACCAGCGGGAAGGTCCTGGTGAGCCCGCGGACCTCCAGGACCGGCGGGCGCCGCTCCCGGGGGACCTCCGCGCCGGCGGGCGCCGGGAGCGGCGGCACGGGGTACACCTCGGTGGGCGCGGGCCGCCGTTCGGCGAGGTCGGCGGCCCGGACGCAGGCGGCCAGATGGCCGTCCCCGCCGGTCAGCGGCGGTTCCGCGGTGCGGCAGCGGTCCTCGGCCAGCGGGCACCGGTCGGCGAACGGGCAGCCGTCCGGCAGGCCGGCCATCGGCGCGGGCGTGCCGGGGATCGGGACCAGCGGTCCGCGCCGCCCGTCCAGCCGGGGGACGGCGCCGATCAGGCCGAGCGTGTACGGGTGGCGCGGTGCGGCGAACAGCTCGTCGACCCCGGCCGTCTCGACGATCCGCCCCGCGTACATCACGGCGACCCGGTCGGCCATCCCGGCGATCACCCCGAGGTCGTGGCTGACCAGGACGAGTGCGGCGCCGGTCTCCCGGCGCGCGGTGCGCAGCACGTCGAGCACCTGGGCCTGGATGGTGACGTCGAGCGCGGTGGTGGGTTCGTCGGCGAGCAGCACGTCGGGGTCGTTGGCGACGGCCATGGCGATCATGGCGCGCTGGCGCATGCCGCCGGAGAACTCGTGCGGGAAGCTGTCCAGGGCGCGGCCGGGGGCCGGGATGCCCACGAGGTCGAGCAGTTCGGCGGCCCGTTTGCGGGCCGCGGGCCGGTCGAGGCCGGGCCGGTGGATGCGCAGGGCCTCGATCAGCTGGTCGCCGATCCGGTAGACGGGGGTGAAGGCGGAGAGCGGGTCCTGGAAGACCATGGCGATCCGCCGGCCCCGGACGGCGGCCAGTTCGCGCCCGGGCAGGCCGAGCAGTTCGCGGCCGTCCAGCCGGACCGAGCCGCGGACGCGGGCGGTTCCGGGCAGCAGGCCGAGGACGGCCAGCGCGGTGACGGACTTGCCGGAGCCGGACTCGCCGACGATGCCGAGGGTCTCGCCGCGGCGCAGGGTGAGGTCGACTCCGCGCACGGCGGGGACGGCGGCGGTGCCGCGCGGGCCGCCGAAGTCGACCCGCAGGTCGCGCACGTGCAGCAGCGGGGTGCCGGCGGTGGTGGCCGGGGTGGCGGGCGTGGCGGTGCCGGTCACGTGCGGTTCCTCTTCCTGGTGGCGCGGTCGTGCCCGCGATCGCCGTGGTCACCGTGGTCCGGGCCGCGCCCGGGCCCGGGCGAGCGCGAGCGGCGGGAGCGCCGGGGCCGGCGGGCGGCCTCGGCGGTGGGGTCGAGGGCGTCGCGCAGCCCGTCGCCGATCAGGTTGACCGCCAGGACGAAGAGCACCAGCAGCCCGGCGGCGAAGTAGAACAGCCAGGGGAAGACCGGGGCCTCGCTGGTGCCCGCCGCGAGCAGGGTGCCGAGCGAGACGTCCGGCGCCTTGACGCCGAAGCCGAAGTAGGAGAGCGCGGTCTCGCTCATCACCGCGCCGCCGACCGCGACGGTGGCGTCGATGATCAGGAAGGAGGCGACGTTCGGCAGCACGTGCCGGGTGATGATCCGCAGCGGGTGGACGCCCATGAACCGCGCGGCGAGGACGAACTCCCGCTCGCGCAGCGAGAGCGTCATCGAGCGGACCACCCGGGCGGTGATCATCCAGTTGAACAGGGCGAGCAGCAGGACGAAGGCGAGCCAGCCGGCGCCCTTCAGCCGGGGCGAGACGATGGTGATGACCAGGAAGCTCGGGAAGACCAGCATCAGGTCGACCAGGAACATCAGCAGCCGGTCGGTCCAGCCGCCGAAGTAGCCGGCGCAGGCGCCCACCAGGGAGGCCAGCACGGTCGAGAACAGTGCCACCAGCAGACCGATGACCAGCGACTTCTGCAGGCCGCGCAGCGTCTGGGCGAAGACGTCCTGGCCGATCCCGTTGGTGCCGAACCAGTGCGCGGCGGACGGCGGTCGGCGCAGCGCGCCGTAGTCGGGGGTGGCGTAGTCCCAGGGCGTCAGATGGGGGCCGACGAAGGCCAGCAGGAACAGCAGCAGGACGACGACGGCGCCGGCCACCGCCCCGCGGGCGGCGAGCAGACGGGTGAGGACGATCCGCCCCCGACCGGCCGTCCCGGGCACGGACCCGGCGGGGGAGCCGGGCTCGGCGGGCTCGACAGGCTCGGCGGGGGACGTGGGCCCGGCGGGCTCGACGGGTTCGGCGGGTCCGGTGATCGCGGCGGTCACGGCGCTCCTCCTCGGGGTCAGGCCCGCACGCGCGGGTCGAGCGCGGCGTGCAGCGTGTCGGCGAGGAGCCCGGAGGCGAGCACCACGACCGCCGCGAACAGATTGACCGCGACGACCGCGTTGACGTCCTGCTCGTTGACGGACTGGATGAACCACTCGCCCATGCCGTGCCAGCCGAAGATGGTCTCGGTGAAGGCGGCGCCGGTGAAGATGCCGAGGAAGCTGTAGGCGAACATCGTCGACATCGGGACGACCGCCGTCCGCAGTCCGTGCCTGATCAGCGCCCGGCCCCGGGTGAGCCCCTTGGCCTCGGCGGTGCGCAGGTAGTCGGAGCCGAGCACGTCGAGCATGGTGCCGCGCTGGTAGCGGCTGTAGGTGGCGAGGCCGCCGAGCGCCAGCGAGAGGGTGGGCAGCAGCAGGTGCAGCGCCCAGTCGGCGAGGTGCGCGCCGAGGCCGCCGGTGAGGCCGGGCGTCTCGTACCCGGTGAAGGGGACGACCTCGTGGCCGACGGCGTCCTTGGCGGCGATGGCGCCGTTCTTGAGGAAGAGCGCGACCAGGAAGACCGGGGTGGAGAGCAGGACGAAGGACAGGACGGTCAGCAGCCGGTCGGAGATCCGGTACTGGCGCACCGCGCTCCACGCCCCCGCGGCGACGCCGAGCACCATGCCGAGCAGGCTGCCGACCAGCAGCAGCCGCAGCGAGACCCAGACCCGGCGGCGGAAGTCGTCCATCACGGGGGTGTCGTGGATGGTGCGGCCGAGGTCGCCGTGCAGCAGCAGACCGCCGGCCCAGTGGCCGAACCGCAGGACGACCGGGGTGCGGTCGTTCAGGTTGAGGTCGGTGAGCTGGCGCTCGACCGAGGCGGCGGCCGGGCGCGGCACCTTGGCCTCGAAGTAGGCGCGCGGCTGCAGGGCGGCGCCGGCCAGCGCGTACGCCAGGAAGACGGCGGCGACCAGCAGGACGGCGTAGTAGGCGAGCCGCTTGGTCAGGTAGCGGAGCATCAGCGGCCGTCCGGGGTGGGAGCGGGGCCGACGCGTCTGGTGGGCATCGGAGGGTGGCCTTCGGGTCGGGGGCGAGGGTGTGAGGGTGGGGGTGCGAGGGTGCGGAGCTGCGGGTGCCGGGGTGCGGGCGTGAGGGGGGAGCAGGGCCGCCCCGGGGAGCCGCCGGCGGGGGCGGTCGGCCGTGGTTCCCGACCGTGCCCGGGAAAGCGCAGCTCAGAGTGTGGCACCGGCCGGCGGCCGCGGTGTTGCGGTCGTGTTGCGCCCCGTTTCGTTCGGATCAGGTGTCAACCCCGCCCCCTGGTACTCGTTCTGATCGGCTGTTACGTTCGGTCCCCGGCACCGACTTGGCTGCCCACGATCAAGCCTCGCCACACCTCGCGACGCCCACCTCTCACCACGTGCCCGACATCACCGGGGGGACCCTCATGGACGCTTCCGCCACGCCCGCGCGCCGGCTCGGCCGCGCCGCCGCCCTCGCCCTCGCCGTCACCCTGGCGGCCACCGCGTGCAGTTCGGACGGCGGCGGTTCGGCGGACACCGCGGTCAGGAGCGAGGCGCCGGGGCAGGCGTCGATCGACATCAACGCCAAGCCGCTGGACCAGGTCCGCGACGGCGG
This sequence comes from Kitasatospora sp. NPDC059462, assembly GCF_042749955.1. NCBI lineage: Bacteria > Bacillati > Actinomycetota > Actinomycetes > Kitasatosporales > Streptomycetaceae > Kitasatospora > Kitasatospora sp. NPDC059462. The sequence goes on from NZ_JBHYUU010000038.1 coordinate 41,267, forward strand.
TGAGGTGCGCTTCCCGCTGTACCAGTGGATCACCCAGTGGAACCCGTTCCAGGTGGACGGCCGCTACGGTGACGCGGTCGACATCATGCGCACGCTGGAGCCGAGCCTGTTCAGCACCGACGAGACCGGCACCTTCAAGCCGGTCGCGGACTACCTGGTGGGCGCCGAGGTCACCTCCGCCTCGCCGCAGGTCATCACCTACAAGCTGAACCCGAAGGCCAAGTGGTCGGACGGCAAGCCGCTGAGCTACCTCGACTTCAAGGCCGACTGGGAGGCCACCAACGGGAAGAAGGACGGCTACAACATCGCCGACTCGGCCGGCTACGAGCTGATCTCCGCCGTCGAGCAGGGCGCCGACCCGGCCGAGGTCAAGGTGACCTTCTCCGAGCCCTACGCCGACTGGCAGAACCTCTTCCGCCCGTTGATCCCGGCCGCCGGGATCGCCACCGCCGACGACTTCAACAAGGGCTGGGTGGAGCGGATCCCGATCACCGCCGGCCCGCTGAAGGCCGGTACCTTCGACAAGACCGCGCAGACCCTCACGCTCGTCCCGGACCCGAACTGGTGGGGCGCCAAGCCCAAGACGGAGAAGATCACCTTCCGGGTGATGGCGCAGTCGGCGACCACCCAGGCCTTCCTCAACAACGAGATCGACTTCGCCGCGGCCGGCACCGCCACCGCGTACGGGCAGCTCAAGGACGCCAAGGACGCGGTGATCCGGTCCGCCAGCCCGTGGGACGAGGTGCACATCTCCTTCGGCGGCGGCGGTCCGCTGGCGGACGTGAAGGTCCGCCGGGCGCTCGGCCGGGCGCTGGACCGGAACGCGCTCGTCAAGATCGCCAACAACGGCGTGCCGGTGGAGTTCAAGCCGCTCGGCAACCACATCTTCATGCCCAACCAGAACGGCTACCAGGACAACTCCGGCGACTGGGCGAAGTTCGACCCGGCCGCGGCGAAGAAGCTGCTGGACGAGGCCGGCTGGCAGGACGCCGGCAGCGGCCGGCCCCGGACCAGGGACGGTCAGGCGCTGACCCTGCACTGGGTGCTCAACGAGTCCACCCCGCAGGCCCAGGTCGACCTCGCCACCGCCGCCCAGGCGATGTGGCTGGCGGTCGGCGTCAAGGTGGAGATCGACAAGGTCGCGGCCAACGACTTCTTCACCAAGTACGTCAACCCGGGGAAGTGGGACATCGCCAGCTGGCGCAACACCGATTCGTTCCCGCTCTCCAGCAGCCTGATCAACTTCCGCCTGCCGCAGGGCGACAACGTCTTCGGCAACTACTCCAAGCTGGGCAGCGAGGAGATCGACGCGCTGCTGAAGAAGGCGGCGGGCACGATCGACCCGGTGGAGGCCGCGAAGCTCTACAACCAGGCGGACGCCAGGATCTGGGAGCTCGGCCACACCTACGAGCTGTACCAGCGGCCGACCGTGGTGGCGGCCCGCAAGGGGCTGGCCAACTACGGGGCGTTCGGGCTGGCCAGCTCGGACTACAGCAAGGTCGGCTGGGAGAAGTGACCGGAGCCGGTGCCGGTGCCGGAGTAGGGGCCGGTGCCGGAGCCGGAGTAAGGGCCGGAGCCGGAGTCGGAGTAGGGGCCGGTGCCGGGGCCCGGACCGGTGGAACGGCGCCCGGCGGTCGGGCGGGCGTACGGCGGGCACTGGCGAGCAGCGCGGTGATCACGAGGCCGGTGGCGCGGACACGGGGGGACCGGCGTCGCCGCCCCCGCTCTCCTGCCACCCGCCTTGACCTTCCGCGATGCCCGCAGGCCGCCCGTGCCGCGGGGCCGTCCCCGGGCCGCGCTTCGAACCGGGGACGAATCTAGCGGGCGGTCCGGACCGTCACGTCGTACCGCGCGGGCGCGTCCGGAAACCCGCCGCGCTGTCACCCGGTTCGCGCACCGGGACGTCAACTCTCGCTGACGACACGACATATCGGGACATAATCGGTCAGTTGCGGTGCTCGCCGACACCTTGTGCACTCCCGGACAACAACCGGTGCTCCCCAGTGCCCTCGGGTGCGTGCGCGGGGTGCGGCGCGCTGTCAGGATGCGGCGGGTACCGTCCGCCCGTCCGGAGTCCGGAGCCCCGTTCATGAGCAGTGATTCCTCCGCCGTCCCCCTCCCGCACCCCGTCGATCCGCGCCCGGTGCGCCGGATGGTCCCGCGCAGCCGGGACGAGCCGCACCGGGTCGCCACCCCGCTGGAGCTCTTCTTCGACCTCTGCTTCGTGGTCGCGGTCGGCCAGGCCGGCCGGGAGCTCGCCCACGACCTCGCGGGCGGTCACTGGGGCGACGGCCTGGCCGGCTACCTCTTCGCCTTCTTCGCCATCTGGTGGGCGTGGATGAACTTCACCTGGTTCGCCTCCGCCTACGACTGCGACGACGTGCCGTACCGGATCACCACCCTGGTCCAGATCGCCGGTGTGTTGGTCCTCGCGGCCGGCGTGCCGCGGCTCTTCGCCGACCAGGACATCGTGCTGGTGGTGCTCGGGTACGTGGTGATGCGGCTGGCCATGGTCACCCAGTGGCTGCGCGCGGCGGCCGCCGAGGAGGGGCTGGCCCGTACGGTGGCGCTGCGCTACGCCGCCGGGATCACGCTCTGCCAGATCGGCTGGGGCGTGGTGATGCTGCTGCCGCACGACGTGCGGACGGTGGTGATCCCGATCGGGATCCTGGCCGAGCTGGCGGTGCCGGCGATCGCCGAACTGCGGCTGCAGACGCCCTGGCACCCGCACCACATCGCCGAGCGGTATGGCCTGTTCACGCTGATCGTGCTCGGCGAGACGGTGGCGGCGGCGACCGTGGCGGTGCAGTCCGCGGTGGACGAGCACGAGGGGCTCGGCCGGCTGCTGCCGGTCGCGGCCGGCGGTCTGCTGATCTGCTTCTCGGCCTGGTGGATCTACTTCGCCCGGCCGGTCCACGAGCACCTGCGGTCCAGTCGGCAGGCCTTCCTCTGGGGGTACGGCCACTACCTGGTGTTCGGTGCGGCGGCGGCGATCGGCGCCGGTCTGGAGGTGGCGGTCGAATCGGCCGTGCACAAGGCGCACATCTCCGAGACGGCCGCCACCGCGACGGTGACCGTGCCGACCGCGCTCTACCTGTTCACCGTCTGGGCGCTGCACGCCCGGCACGCCAAGACCGGCGCGGTTCAGCTGGCGCTGCTCCCGGTGGCGTCGGTGGCGGTGCTCGCCTGTACGGTGGCGGGCGGCTCCGGCGTCCTCGCGGCGGGCCTGGTGACGGCGGTCACGGTCGCGGCCGGGGTGGCGCTGCACACGAGGGAGCGCTGAACGAGGACCGGACCGCGGCGCTGCGGTGAGCCCTCCCGCGGCTGCCCGTCGCGGGGGTGCTCCCCGGCCCGGCCGGTCGCGCCGTCCGGCGGGCCCGCGCCGTTCAGCACCACGGGGCCGCCCGCCCGGAGCGGGTCCGGCGGCGGCCCCGGCAGGGCGCGCAGCACCTCGTCGTGCCCGGAGAGCCAGGTCCGGTACGCCGGGCTGGCCTGGGCGAGGTCGCAGTAGGCCGCCCGCAGTTCCTCGTACAGCGCGTCGCGGGCGGGCGGGCCGAGCGCGCGCGGCCGCCAGACCAGCAGCAGCCGCACGGCCAGCGGGTCGCCGTGCAGCCGGCGCACGACGCTGCCCGGCCCGGGCAGGGAGGTCGGCTGGCAGGGGCGGACCGCCTCCCCGGAGGCGACCAGTTCGGCGGCGGTGGCGTTGTCCCGCACCTGGACCACCCGGGGGTTGAGCCCGGCGGCGCGGAACACCCGGCGCATCGCGGCGTACTCGTGGTCGGCGGTGGGGTCCACCATCCAGGTGTCCTCGGCGAGTTCGGCCAGCCGCACCACCGGACGGGCGGCCGCCGGGTGGCCGGCCGCGAGCGCGACGAACTGCGGCTCGCGGGCGAGCAGCACCCGGTGCTCGGCGTCCGGGGGCAGCCGCAGCGGGAAGCCCTCGCTCTCGTGCACGAAGGCGACGTCCAGCTGGTCGGCGGCGATCATCCGGAGCAGGGCGTTGGCCGAGATGTCGATCTGGATGGTGGTGTCGGTCTCCGGCAGCCGCTCGTGCAGCCGGCGCAGCCAGGCGGCCACCGCCCGGCTGCCGACGCTGCCGATCCGCAGCCGCCGGGCCCGCTCGCCGCCGGCCGCCTCCCGGGCCTCCTGGCGGGCGGCGGCCACCAGTGCCGCCATCTCGGCGATCACCGGCCTGGCCCGGGACAGCACGGAATGGCCGAGCGCGGTGGGCCGGCTGCCGGTCTGCTCCCGGGTGAACAGCGTGCCGCCGACGGCCCGTTCGATGCGGTGCAGCTGGGTGGTGAGCGACGGCTGGGTCATGCCGAGCTGCAGCGCGGCCTTGCGGAGGCTTCCGGTGTCGGCGATCGCGCACAGCACCCGCAGGTGTCTCACGTCGAGCTCCACACCGGGGAGCGTAACGGCCGAAACGGTCTTGCGCCAGGGACATGACAGGCCGTCCGGCCGACCGGGCATCGACGGCGGCCCCGCCGCGGCGGCCGCCGGACCGATCCCCGCGCGGATCCCCGGACGGGGCGTCGGGCGGGGCGTCGGGCGGGGGCGGACGGGGCGGCGGGCGGATCGTCGGGCGGTGCGGTGATTGGTCCGGGCTATCGCCGGTTGACATCATCCGCCGGGCCGCCGGCCTGGCCGAAGCTCTGGGGGCAGCAAAGCATCCATCCGTTGCCCGCGGCCCGGCCCCCACCGGCCGCGGCGCACTCGCGAAGCGGAGCCCCCCATGAACCGTGTGCCGCGCACGCTCTCCGTCGCGCTCGGACTGGTCCTGGCCGCGGGAACGGCGGCCGTCCTGCCGACCGCCGCCGGCGCCGCGCCGGCGGCCGCCCCCGGAACCGTCCGGCACTACGCCCCGGGCGCGCCCGCCGGGGGCGCGGGCAAGGCGGACGACCGGGCGTTCTTCGAGGCCGTCATGAAGTCCGCGCGGGCCAAGCAGGCCGCCAACCCGTTCCTCCTGGCCGTCACCGTGACCTACGACGCGAGCAACGCGCCGTCCTTCGCCGCGCAGATAGCCCAGAGCGCGCAGATCTGGAACGGCTCGGTGAGCAACGTCCGGCTCCAGGAGGGCGGCAACGCCGACTTCGCCTACTACGAGGGCGACGACCCGGACAACGGCTCCTACGCCAGCACCGACGGCCACGGCAACGGCTACATCTTCCTCGACTACACCCAGAACCAGCAGTACGCCTCGCTGCGCGTCACCGCGCACGAGACCGGGCACGTGCTGGGGCTGCCGGACCACTACTCGGGCCCGTGCAGCGAGCTGATGTCCGGCGGCGGCCCCGGCCCCTCGTGCACCAACCCGTACCCCAACAGCACGGAGCGCAGTCGCGTCAACTCCCTGTGGCGGTACGGCCTGGCCGGCTGATCCGGCCCCTTCGACGGCCGCCCGCCAGGCGGCCCCCCGGCGTGCGCCGACCGGACGACCCCCTCCGGCCGGTCGGGAGCGTGCCCATGCGCACCACCGCCCCACCGCACCACCTTTCACCCCCACCCCTCGACCCGTGAACGGGAGCCCCCACATGAACCGTGTCTCGCGCACGTTCTCCGCCGCCCTCGGCCTGGCGCTCGCCGCCGGCCTGGCCGCCCTGCCGACCAGCGCCGCCGCCGCGCCGACCCAGGGCTACACGGCGTCCGGCACCGCCTACGCCGGTTCGGCCGCCGAGGACGCCAACAACCAGGCGTTCTTCGAGGCCGTCATGAAGTCCGCGCGGGCCAAGCAGGCCGCCAACCCGTTCCTGCTGGCCGTCACCGTGACCTACGACGCCAGCAGCGCGCCCACGTTCCGCAGCCAGATCACCCAGAGCGCGCAGATCTGGAACAGCTCGGTCACCAACGTGCAGCTCCGCGCCGGCACGGCGGCCGACTTCCGCTACTACGAGGGCAACGACTCGCGCGGCTCCTACGCCAGCACCGACGGCCACGGCCGCGGCTACATCTTCCTCGACTACGCGCAGAACCGGCAGTACAACTCGGTGCGCGTCACCGCGCACGAGACCGGCCACGTGCTCGGCCTGCCGGACCACTACTCGGGCCCGTGCAGCGAGCTGATGTCCGGCGGCGGCCCCGGCACCTCCTGCACCAACCCGTACCCGAACACCACCGAGCGCTCCCGGGTGAACTCCCTCTGGCGGTAACCCCCAGGGCCTCGCCCGCGCACCGCAGTGACGGCCCGGTCGCCGCAACCCCGGCGACCGGGCCGCCCCGCGTGCGTTCCCGCCCCCGTGGCGTACCCGAGCAGGGCCGGCGGTGCGCGCCCCACCGTGTCACCGCCGCGCCCGCTCGCGCCGGACGGCCGCCGCGCCCGTCGGCCCCGGACTGTCGGTGCCCCGTGCGAGCATGCGGACCAGGACCACGACCCGTCCGCCGCCGACCGCGAGGTGCCTCCGTCATGCCCCAGCACGTCCCCGACCGCCTGGAAGACCTGCCCTACGCCGGCCACCTGACCCCGCACACCGGCCCGCTGCGCAGCGACGGGCGCTACGACACCGTGCACTTCGACGGCGGCGAGTACACCGGGCAGGCGGCGGGCGGCGCGACCTTCCTGGAGTGCGCCCTCACCGGCGTCGCGCTGAGCGGCGTCAAGCTCCGCCAGGCCCGGTTCAACGAGGTCTGGGTGCAGGCCGGCCGCTGGGTGGCCTGCGACCTCGCCGACAGCGAGTGGCAGGACAGCGCGGTCACCGGCGGTGTGCTGGCCGGCATCGCCGCCCACGGCTCGGCGCTGCGCCGGGTGGTGTTCCGCGGCTGCAAGCTGGAGGCGGTCAACCTGCGCGCGGCCGTGCTGCGCGACGTGGTCTTCGAGGACTGCCTGCTGCGCGACGTCGACTTCGGCGACGCGAAGCTCACCGACGTCACCTTTCCCGGCTCCACCCTGGAGGAGGTCCGGCTGCGCGGTGCCGCCCTGAGCAAGGTCGACCTGCGCGGCGCCGTCTCCCTCGGCCTGCCCGACGGCCACCAGGGCCTGCGCGGCGCCCTGATCAGCCCCACCCAGCTCTTCGAACTGGCCCCCCAGTTCGCCCAGGCCCTGGGGATCACGGTGCAGGCCTGAGGGCGCCCCGCAGGTCGTCGATGCCGTCCGCCGCCGGTAAGGGGCATGTCCGGCTCCGTTCAGCCACGCGTCGTTCGGCGACCCCGGGGGGAACAGTGCGCCAACCCTGACGCCCGCCCCTGGTGGGGCGGTTCGGGCGGGTGGAGGATGCTGCGCGGTCGAGTGGGCCCCGACTTGTGTGCACAACCTCCAGTGAAGGGACGGGCTGGGCTGATGGTCGAGCTGAGTCGTAGGAAGTTCGTGACCCTGTCCGGTGCCGCCGCCGCGGGTCTCGCCGTGGCCGGTGCCGGAACCACCGGTGCCGGGGCGGCCCCGGCCGCCGACGCACCGGCGGGCACGCCGGCCGCCGCGCCGGCCGCCGCGCCGTCGGCGGCGCTGTCGCAGACCGGCACCCTCGCCGACGCGCGGCACATCGTGATTCTGATGCAGGAGAACCGCAGCTTCGACCACTACTTCGGCATGCTGCGCGGCGTGCGCGGCTTCGCCGACCGCTCCGCCGTCCAGATCGCCGGCGGCTACTCCGTCTTCAACCAGCCCAACGGCCTGCTGGCCCGCCAGTACCCGTGGCAGTTCAGCCTCACCAAGCCGGCCGGCGGCGCCGACCCGGAGCGCCTGGCCCAGTGCAACGGGGATCTCAGCCACGGCTGGAGCGATCAGCACCGCGCCTGGAACGGCGGGAAGCTGGACTCCTGGGTGGCGGCCAAGGGCAACGTCCGCACCCTGGGCTTCCTCACCCGCCAGGACATCCCGTTCCACTACGCGCTGGCCGAGAACTGGACCATCGCCGACGCCTACTTCTGCTCGGTGCTGAGCGCCACCGGCCCCAACCGCACGTACCACTGGTCCGGCCAGATCGACCCGTCCGGCGCGGCGGGCGGCCCGGCCTACGACGGCGGCGACGAGAAGGGCCTGCGCTGGCAGACCTACGCCGAGGCGCTGGAGAACGCCGGCGTCAGCTGGAAGGTCTACCAGAACGCCGCCGACAACTACGGCGACAACGCCCTGGCCTACTTCACCCAGTTCGCCGGCGCGCCCGCCGGCAGCCCGCTCGCGGTCAAGGGCATGGGCTCCGTGCCCAAGGTCACCGGCCGGACCCCGGACGACATCGTCGCCGCGATCAAGGCCGACGTGCTGGCCGGCAGCCTCCCGCAGGTCTCCTGGATCGTCCCCAACCAGGAGGTCTCCGAGCACCCGTACGCCACCCCGGCCGACGGCGCGCACTTCGTCCACAACGTGATCGACGCGCTCAACGCGGACCCGGACGTCTTCAACTCCACCGTGCTGCTCCTCAACTACGACGAGAACGACGGCTTCTTCGACCACGTCCCGCCGCCCGCCGCGCCGGCCGGCACCCCGGGCGAGTTCTACAACGGCACCGCCATCGGCCTCGGCTTCCGCGTCCCGCTGATCGCCGTCTCGCCGTGGACCCGCGGCGGCTGGGTCTCCTCCGAGGTCTTCGACCACACCTCGGTGCTGCGCTTCCTGGAGAAGTGGACCGCGGCCGTCGGCAAGCCCGCCACCTGCGTCAACATCAGCGACTGGCGCCGGCGGGTCTGCGGCGACCTCACCGGCCTGTTCGACTTCGCCAACCCGGTGTACGGCTTGCCCGCGCTGCCCGCCACGGCCGGCGCGGTGGTCGGCATGGCCAACTGCGGGCCGCTGCCCAACCCGGCCCCGGTCGACAACAAGCTGCCCGCCCAGGAGATCGGGACCCGCCCGGCCCGCGCCCTGCCCCACCAGCCGAACGCCGTCCTGGACCACCTGGAGTTCGGCTCCGGCGGCGTGATCAAGGTCTGGCTGACGATGGCCAACCAGGGCGCGGTGGCGACGAAGTCCGCCCACTTCGCCGCGTACGCCAACGCCTACCGCAGCGGCGGTCCCTGGCAGTACACCGTCGACCCGGGCGGCAGCCAGAGCGACTTCTTCAACTGCGGCACCGGCTACGGCAGCGGCCAGTACGACCTGAGCGTGATCGGGCCCAACCGCTTCCTGCGCCGCTTCAGGGGCGACGCCACCAAGGCCGGCAGGAACGCGGCCGTCACCTGCTGGTACGCCGTCGAACCGGGCACCGGCAGGCCGGCGGTGTACTTCGGGCTCGCCAACACCGGCACCACCGCGCTGACCTTCACCATCACGTCCACCAACTACCGCACCGACGGCCCCTGGACGTACCAGGTGCCGGCCGGCGGCAGCGTGAGCGACTTCTTCAACGCCGTCGCCCTGACCAACGGCTGGTACGACTTCACCGTCACGGTGAACGCCGACAGCACCTGGTCGCAGCGGTTCACCGGTCACCTGGAGACCGGCGCCGCCAGCGTCAGCGGCTGAGGCCCGGCGGGCGCGTCACCGCCTCACAGGCCCCGGGGGAACCACGGGTCGTGGACCTCCCGGGGCCCGTAGGGCGTGAGCAGGGTCAGGGACAGCGGCGACGCCGCGTACTCGGCCAGCAGCACCGCGCCGTGCCGGGTCTCCAGCTCGGCCTGGACGGGCACCCGCAGCCGGCTGAGCGCCCGCCGCAGCTGCAGCGCGTCGCGCCGGCTCACCGGCTGCGGCGCGCGCAGCACCAGCCGCAGCGGGCTCAGCGGGCCGGCCACCGGTTCGCCGGTGGCCAGCTCGTAGCCGATCGCGCCGATCGGCCCCCAGGCCAGCCGGTGGTCGGCGATCAGCTGTCCGGCGAGCGGCAGCACGGTCAGCGCGGGAACCGCCGCCACCCGTTCGGGCGACAGCAGGGAGAGCCGCCCCGGCAGCTGTTCGGGGCGCAGCGTGCGGGCCACCGCGGCCCGGGGCGCCAGCGCGTCCAGCCGCTGCCCGCGGTGGGGGCCGCGCACGGTCACCGGCAGCCAGGTCTCCGGCGCGGCCGAGACGTCCCGGGTGCAGCGCACGGGGTGCGGGGTGTCGGCGGGGGTGCCCGCCACGGCCGGCGCCCGCCCGACGGTCACCCAGGGGTGCGCCCGCAGCACCTGCCGCGCCCAGTCCGGCAGGGGTCCGCCGCCGAGCGGCCGCAGCGAGCTGGGGCACTGCATCAGCAGCAGGTCGTGGACGCCGGCCTGCCGTCCGTCGAGCGCGGCCAGTGAGCCGACCAGCCGGCGCGGTCCGCCGTGCGGCTCCTCACTCGGGCGGGGGACGCGGGGGCGGGCGGCGACGGTCACGGCGGGCTCCAGGGGTGGGATCGGGACCGGCTGACGGCTCCACCCTCCCCCCGGCCCCGCCGGGAGGGCTACGGCCTTTCGGCGCCCGCGACCAGGGACCAACGGCTCAACGGCCGCCGGCTCCGGTCCGGCCGCCGGGCCCCGGGCAGCGGGTGCGGTCGGCGGGTCCGGTCAGCGGGTGCGGGCCGGGCGCGGCGGTGTGAGAGTGGGGGCAGTCCGGAATTCGCCCGGAGGAGGAGTCATGGGAATCTTCGACAGGTTCCGCCACAAGGCCCCGCAGACCGCCGAGGAGAGCAGGTCCTCGCTCGCGGCGGGCGCCGAGCGGGACACCACCGCGACGACCGACGCCGCGCAGCGTGCCGCGCTGGCCCACGACGAGGCCGTCGACGCCTTCAGCGCCGAGACGGAGAAGGCCCGCGAGGCGCAGGAGGCCTCCGCGGCCGGGGAGCGGGAGGCCGAGGAGCGTGCCCGCCAGGACATGACCTCCGAGGGCGACCCCTGGGGCTGACCGCCCGCCGCGCCCGTTTCACCGCTCCCCGCTTCACCGCCGCCCGCTTCACCGTCGCCCGCCGCTGCCGCCCC
>NZ_JBHYUU010000039.1:0-49963 GCF_042749955.1 Kitasatospora sp. NPDC059462
ACCCCGCCCCCCCCGCCCCCCCCCCCCCGCCCCCACCACCCCTCCCGCACCCCCGGGCCCGGCCCCCCGCCGCCCACCCCCGCGCCCGCCGCCACCGCGGCCAGGCCCACCGCCGCCACCGCCCAGCCCGCGGCGGCGGCGCCGAACAGCGGCGCCCCCGGCAGCGGTGTCCCGCCCAGCGCGCAGCCCGCGCCGAACACCGCGTACCCGACGCCCCAGGCGGCCACCGCCCGCCCGGCCGCCCCCACGTCCGCCCACCACCGCCGGGACGGCCACCGCCGCCCCCGCCACCCGCGCGTCGTCGTCATGCCGTCACGCTCGCAGCGGGCGGACCGCCCGCGCCTCGCCCACCGGAACGAGCCCGCTCCCCCCGCCGGGGGAGCTTTCCGCTTGCCCTGGAGCGCACTCCAACTCCTAGGGTTCGGCAGGCGGATCACCGAACGGAACGCACCACCGACGCACCACGAGGGGGACCACCACCATGCGCTACCGCACGCTCGGCGGCACCGGCATCGAGGTCAGCACCTACTGCCTCGGCACCATGATGTTCGGCGCGATCGGCAACCCCGACCACGACGACTGCGCCCGGATCGTCCACGCCGCGCTCGACGCGGGCGTCAACTTCGTCGACACCGCCGACATGTACTCGGCGGGCGAGTCCGAGGAGATCGTCGGCAAGGCCCTGCAGGCCCGCGGCGACCGCGACGACGTCGTGCTCGCCACCAAGGTCCACTTCCCGATGGGCGAGGGCCGCAACCACAGCGGCAACTCCCGCCGCTGGATCGTCCGGGAGGTCGAGGAGAGCCTGCGCCGGCTGCGCACCGACCGGATCGACCTCTACCAGGTGCACCGGCCGGACCCGGACACCGACCTGGAGGAGACCCTCGCCGTCCTCGGCGACCTGGTGCGGGCCGGCAAGATCCTCGCCTTCGGCTGCTCGACCTTCCCCGCCCACGAGCTCGTCGAGGCCCACCACGTCGCCGAGCGGCGCGGCCTGCCCCGTTTCCGCACCGAGCAGCCGCCGTACTCGCTGCTCGCCCGCGGCATCGAGCGGGACGTCCTGCCGACCGTGCGGCGGCTAGGAATGGGGGCGCTGACCTGGTCCCCGCTCGCCTCCGGCTTCCTCACCGGCCGCTACCGCAAGCACCGGCCGGTCGACCTCGGCAGCGGGCGCGCCGCCCTCATGCCGGCCCGCTTCGACCCGGCGCTGCCGGTCAACCAGGCCAAGCTGGACGCCGTCGAGCAGCTGACCGCCGTCGCCGAGGACCTCGGCCGCACCCTGCCCGAACTGGCCCTCGCCTTCCCGCTCGCCCACCCGGCGGTCACCTCGGTGATCATCGGACCGCGCACCCCCGGCCAGCTGGAGGCGGCCCTCAAGGGCGCCGACCTCGTCCTCGACGACGCCACCCTGGACCGGATCGACGCGATCGTGCCGCCCGGCACCGACGTCTACCCCCCGGACGGCGTCTGGCGGCCCCGCGCCCTGACCGACCCCGCCCTGCGCCGCCGCCCGGCCGCCGACCGCCCGGCGGCCGACTGACCGGGAGGCGGGACACCGGCCGGAGAGGGCGGGGCGGGCGTCCTACCCGCACAGCAGGTCGACCACGCCGGTGAGGTCCTCCACGCCGTGCCGGGCCGGGTCGGCGTCTAGGCGGCGGCGCATCAGCTCGAAGTAGGGCGTGAGCAGTTCGCTGCTCACCCCCTGCTCCTCGGCGGTGCGCAGGAAGGTCGGCACCCCGGCGACCTGCATCGCCAGGCTGGAGACGACGCCCTCGGTGTAGTCGCCGGCCGCCAGCTGCCCGGCGGTGGCCGCCACCGAGCCGGTCATCGCGGTGAGCCAGGAGGAGAGCAGCGGGGCCAGCGCGCGCGGGTCGACGGACTCGCCGCGGACCAGCGCGAAGGCGTGCGCGACACCCGCGAACATGCCGTACATCGCGCTCAGCAGCGCCACGTCGTGCAGCGCGGCGTGGCCGGCGTCCGCGCCGACGTACCGGGCGTCGGCCGGGGCCGCGAGGGTCGCGCGGTGCTCCTCGAACAGCTCCGGGGAGCCGCTGTAGAAGACGTACGGTCCGGCCTGCGGAACGCCGATCATCGGCGGGACGGCCATGATGCCGCCGTCCAGGTAGCGGGCGCCCCGGCCGGTCACCAGGGCCGCGCGGGCGCGGGCCGTGCCCGGGGTGCTGGTGACCAGGTTGACGACGTCCTTGCCGGTGAGGTCGACGCCGGCCAGCGCCTCCTCGACCGAGGCGTCGTCGAGCAGGCAGACCACCACCAGCCGGTTGGCGGCCACCGCCTCGCCCGCGGTGGCGGCGACGGCGGCGCCCCGGGCGGCGAGCGGTTCGGCCCGGGCGGCGGTGCGGTTCCAGACGGTGAGCGGGTGCCCGGCGGCGAGCCAGGCGCCGGCCAGCGCGGTGCCCATCGCACCGAGGCCGAGCAGGGTGAGCGGGGTGAGCGGGGTGAGCGGGGTCCTCGAAACGGCGTCAGCGGCGTTCTGTGTCATGCCGGCCAGCCTCGTTCTGGCCCCGGGAACGATCAAGTACGCACTTCGGAGTGGGTGGTTACCCTGAGGTGAGCGAGCAGGCCGGCGAAGGGGCGGGGCAGGAGATGGCGGTGACCGTGCCGAGGGCCGGTGCGTACGTCTGCGGGATCGACGCCGCGATGGACGTCATCGGCGGCAAGTGGAAGGTGCTGATCCTCTGGGCGCTGGGCGAGCGGCCGCACCTGCGCTTCGGCGAGCTGCGCCGCCAGGTGCCGGGGGTCACCGAGAAGGTGCTCGCCGCCCACCTGCGCGAGTTGGAGGCGGACGGCATCGTGCACCGCGCCTCGTACGACGAGGTGCCGCCCCGGGTCGAGTACTCGCTCACGCCCGCCGGGCACCGGCTCAACGAGGCGCTGGCGCCGCTGGGCGCCTGGGGCCGGCAGCACGTGCTGAACGACGCCCCGCACTCCTGAACGGGCCGGATCAGGCGATCGAGGCGGACACGATCGCCGCCACCGCGAGGTTGCAGCTGGCGGTCACCCAGACCGCCGGGTGCGGCTCCGGGTCGACCAGGATCGCGCCCAGCTTGCCCGGCGTCAGCACGTCCACCACCCAGAACGCGACGGCCATCAGCACCAGGCCGAGCACGCCGAAGCAGACGGTGGAGACCAGGCCCTTCCCGAAGTCCTCGTAGGTGTAGAGGATCGCGGTGAAGACGATGCCGCCGATGCCGAGCAGTGCCGAGCTGAGCAGCACGGCGGCGTTGCGGTTGCGGTCCACCCAGATCTGCCGGCCGAGCTTGCCGGGCGTCAGGACGTCCACCAGGACGATGCCGAGCAGCAGCAGGACCACGCCGACGCCGCCGAAGGCCGCCGCCGCGCCGAGACCGTGCAGGATGTCGTTCATGGGTGTCCGCCCCCCGGGTCGGTGTCACAGGTCGCCCGCCGAAAGCGGGCCGGCCGCGCGCAGGCCCCCTCCCGCGGTCAAGGATCGGCAAAAGATAACCCATCACGACCGGGTTCCGAGCGGGAACGGACCCCTCCCGCACCATCCGGACCACGCGTACCATCGGACGCCATGACCCAGCCGCCGCCCGTCGGTTCCACCCGGACACCGGACGCCACCGGACCTGTCGCCGCCGAGACGGCCGCCGCCGGACCCTCCGTCGCGGGGCCCCGCGCCACGGCGCCGGGCGCCCCCGTCCGCCGCCGCTCCGGCTTCGTCGCCCTGGGCATGGTCGGCACCCTCGCGCTCGCCCTCTCCGGCTGCTCGTCCTCCTCCGGGAAGAACCCGCCGAGCCGCTGCGTCGACCCGGCCACCCTCAAGGTCCTCGACAGCCACTCCTGCACGACCAAGGGCACCACCACCGCCGGCCGCTGGTACTACTGCGGCTCCGGCGCCACCACCGCCACCGGCGGCACCTTCGACAAGGCCGCCACCAAGCGCGGCGGCTTCGGGTGCCCGTCCGGCTCCAGCGGCTCGGGCGGGGGCTGATCCGCCGTGCGCCGCCGCACCGTCGAACCCCGCCCCGACTGGCTGGCCACCGTCGAGGGCCAGGGCCTCATCTACGCGATGTGCTCGGACCCCTGCAACCAGGGCGGCCCGCACGCCTACTGGGACGAGTCCGCCTACTACGAGTTCTCGCTGCCCGAGGTGGAGGCGCTGGAGGAGGTCGTCGAGGAGCTGCACGAGATGTCACTGGCCGCCGCCGGCCACGTGGTCCGCACCGGCCGGTTCGCCGACTACGGCATCACCGACCCGCGGCTCGCCGCCGCCGTCGCCGAGTCCTGGCGGCGCCGCGACGAACAGCCCACCCTCTACGGGCGGTTCGACCTCGCCTACGACGGCACCGGCCCGGCGAAGCTGTTCGAGTACAACGCCGACACCCCGACCTCGCTGATCGAGGCGGCCGGCCCGCAGTGGTTCTGGATGGAGGAGCGGTTCCCGCACGCCGACCAGTGGAACTCGCTGCACGAGCGGCTGGTCGCCGCCTGGGCCCGGCAGAAGCACCTGCTGCCGCCCGGCCCGGTGCACTTCGCGCACTCGCGCGGCGACACCGAGGGCGAGGACTGGATGACCACCCTCTACCTCCAGGAGTGCGCCGGGCAGGCGGGCATCGAGACGGTCGGCATCGCCGTGGAGGACATCGGCTGGGACGGCCTGTCCGGCCGCTTCGTCGACCTGGAGCACCGCTTCGTGCGCGCCGCGTTCAAGCTCTACCCGTGGGAGTGGCTGGCTTCCGACGAGTTCGGCGAGCAGCTGCTGGACGTCGTCGACCACGGCGGCTCGACCGGCTCCACCCTGTGGATCGAGCCGGCCTGGAAGATGCTGCTCTCCAACAAGGCGCTGCTGGCCGTCCTCTGGGAGCTGTACCCGGGCCACCCCAACCTGCTGCCCGCCTACCTGGACGGCCCGCGCGAGCTCGCCGGCCCGGACGGCCCGGGCTACGCCGCCAAGCCGCTGCTCGGCCGCGAGGGCGCGGGCGTGCGCATCGTCGAGCCGGGCGGCCGCGAGACCCGGCTCGCCGACTGGGCCGGCGACCCGGACCGCTACGGCGCCGAGGGCCACTGCTACCAGCAGCTCCACCCGCTGCCCGACTTCGACGGCAACCGCCCCGTCCTCGGCACCTGGGTGGTCGACGGCGAGGCCGCGGGCCTGGGCATCCGCGAGACCGACGACAGCCCCATCACCCACCAGGGCGCCCGCTTCCTGCCCCACCTCATCGTCTGAGCCACCGGACCCCGCCCGCCCCGCCGCCGCCCGCCCGCCCCGCCGCGGAATGCGGGCCGGGCGGGTGCGGTTTGATGGAGTTATGGCATCTCGTGCACGTGTACGCGCCCCCGAGCTGGTCGGGGCAGGCGGTTGGCTGAACACCGGCGGCAAGGAGCTGACGCTCGCCGACTTCCGGGGCAAGATCACCATTCTGGACTTCTGGACGTTCTGCTGCGTCAACTGTCTGCACGTCCTCGACGAGCTGCGGGAGCTGGAGGAGAAGCACCGGGACACGCTGGTGATCGTCGGCGTGCACTCGCCCAAGTTCGTGCACGAGGCCGACCACCGGGCCGTGGTGGACGCGGTGGACCGGTACGAGGTGCACCACCCGGTGCTGGACGACCCGGCGCTCGCGACGTGGAAGCAGTACGCGGTGCGGGCCTGGCCGACGCTGGTGGTGATCGACCCGGAGGGCTACGTCGTCGCCCAGCACGCCGGCGAGGGGCACGCGCACGCGCTCGCCCGGCTGGTCGAGGACCTGGAGGCGGAGCACGCGGCGAAGGGCACCCTGCGGCGCGGCGACGGCCCGTACGTGGCGCCCGAGCCGACCGCCGGGGACCTCAAGTTCCCGGGCAAGGCCGTCCGGCTGCCGAACGGCCACTTCCTGGTGGCCGACTCCGGCCACCACTCGCTGGTCGAGCTGGAGGCCGACGGCGAGACCGTGGTGCGCCGGATCGGTGACGGCGTGCGCGGGCTGGTGGACGGCACCGGCCCCCGGTTCAGCGAGCCGCAGGGCCTCGTGCTGCTGCCGGAGGGCACCGCCGACTACGACCTGGTGGTCGCCGACACCGTCAACCACGCGCTGCGCGGCGTCCGGCTCTCCGACGGCGCCGTGACCACCCTGGCCGGCACCGGCCGCCAGTGGTGGCAGGGCTCGGCGACCGAGGGCCCGGCCCGCGAGGTCGACCTCTCCTCGCCGTGGGACGTCGCCTGGTTCGACGGCCGGGTGTGGATCGCGATGGCGGGCGTCCACCAGCTGTGGGCGTACGACCCGGCCGCCGGCACGGTCGGCGTCGCGGCCGGCACCACCAACGAGGGCCTGGTCGACGGTCCCGCCGCCGAGGCCTGGTTCGCCCAGCCGTCCGGCCTGGCCGTGTCGGCGGACGGCGAGCGGCTCTGGGTCGCCGACTCCGAGACCTCGGCGCTGCGCTGGGTTTCACGTGAAACCAAGGCCGTGCACAGCGCCGTCGGCACCGGCCTGTTCGACTTCGGGCACCGGGACGGCGCGGCCGCGCAGGCCCTGCTCCAGCACCCGCTGGGCGTCACCGTGCTGCCGGACGGCTCGGTGGCCGTCAGCGACACCTACAACCACGCGCTGCGCCGCTACGACCCGGTGAGCGGCGAGGTCAGCACGCTCGCCACCGACCTGCGCGAGCCGTCCGGCGCGGTGCTGGTCGACGGCGACATCGTGGTGGTCGAGTCCGCCCGGCACCGGCTGACCCGACTGCGGCTGCCCGAGGAGGCCGTCCGGGTGGACGCGGTCGCGCACCGCACCCAGCGGGCCGCGACCGAGGTCGCCCCGGGCGCGCTGCGCCTCGACGTGGTCTTCCGGGCGCCCACCGGCCAGAAGCTGGACGAGCGCTACGGACCGTCCACCCGGCTGCTGGTCAGCGCCACCCCGCCCGAGCTGCTGGTCTCCGGCGCGGGCGCGGACAGCGCGCTCTCCCGCGAGCTGGTGCTCTCCGGCACGGTGACCGAGGGCGTGCTGCACGTCTCGGCGATGGCGGCGTCCTGCGACGACGACCCGGCGATCGAGTACCCGGCCTGCCACGTCCACCAGCAGGACTGGGGCGTGCCGGTGAAGCTCACCGACGGCGGCGCGCGCCGGCTGCCGCTGGTGCTGGCCGGCCTGGAGTAGCCGCCCGCCGCACCCGGTGGCGCAGGGGCCCGGCGGGCGTGAAACCCGCCGGGCCCCCGCGCGTCCCGCCGGTGGCTCAGCCCTCCAGGAACGCCTTGATCGCGCTCGCCAGCAGGTACGGGTCCTCCGCACCGCACAGCTCGCGCGCCGAGTGCATGGAGAGCGCCGCGATGCCGCAGTCCACGGTCTGGATGCCGAGACGGGCCGCGGTGATCGGGCCGATCGTCGTCCCACAGGGCATGGCGTTGTTGGAGACGAAGGTCTGCCACGGCACGCCGGCCTTCTCGCAGGCCGCCGCGAACACCGCCCGGCCGACGCCGTCGGTGGCGTACCGGTTGTTGACGTTGACCTTGAGGATCGGCCCGCCGTTGGGCATCGGGTGGTGGCCCGGCTCGTGCCGCTCGCTGTAGTTCGGGTGGACGGCGTGGCCCATGTCCGAGGAGAGGCAGACGGTGCCGGCCAGCGCCCGGGCCCGGTCCTCCAGGCCGCCGCCGCGCGCGTACACGCTGCGCTCCAGGACGTTGCCGAGCAGCGGGCTCTGCGCGCCGGTGTCCGACTCGCTGCCGGTCTCCTCGTGGTCGAAGGCGGCCAGCACCGGGATGTACGGCAGCGCCGCGCCGTCCGTCTCGGCGGCGGCGGCCACCGCGGCCAGCGCGGCGGTGGCGGCGTGCACCGAGAGCAGGTTGTCCAGCCGCGGGCCGGCCAGCAGCTCGCGGTCCCGGCCCAGGTAGGAGGCGGGCTGGACGTCGTGGGTCATGAGGTCCCAGCCGCTCACGTCGGCCGCGTCGACCCCCGCCCGCTGGGCGACATAGCCGATCAGCGAGCCCTCGTCGACCGGGCCGAGGCCCCAGATCGGCGTGAGGTGGCGCTGCTTGTCCAGCTTCATGCCGTCGTTGACCTGGCGGTCCAGGTGGATCGCCAGCTGCGGCACGCGCAGCAGCGGCTCGTCCAGCTGGACCAGCCGCCGGCTGCCGTCGCGCAGGGTGAGCCGGCCGGAGAGGCCGAGGTCCCGGTCGAGCCAGGTGTTGAGCGGCACCCCGCCGTAGATCTCCACCGCGACCTGCCGCCAGCCCGCCGACCCGGTGTCGGGAATCGGCTTGACCCGCAGGTTGGGTGAGTCGGTATGGGTGCCGACCACGCGGAACGGCGTCTCCGGGCCCGCGCCGGCCGGCACGTACCAGGCGATCAGCGCGCCGCCGCGGACGACGTACCGGCCGCCGGCCACGCCGTCCCAGGAGTCCGTTTCCAGCACCTGCCGGAAGCCGGCTTTCTCCAGACGCTCGGCCGCGCTCGCGACCGCGTGGTAGGGCGACGGCGAGGTGCCGAGGAAGGCGATCAGGTCATCGGTGTGCGTCCGGTCGAAGAAGGCCTGGCGGGCGGCGGTCGACATGCTGCTCCTGGGTCGAGGGAGGGCCGAGGCCGAAATGGGGGATCGGCTTCGCACCTTGAGCATATGCCCGTACACGGACATGACACTCGGAGCATCCCAACGGATGCAGAACGCAGACAGAAACGTGAACTGACGCCCCCTCCACTGTCGCTGGACCACTGGTACGGTGCCCGGCCGGCCCGACCGGCGCCGGGCACACCGAAGGGCCCGGTCGGCGGGACCGGGCCCTTCGGTGTGAGGGTGGGGTCAGGCGGTCAGGACGGTGTCACGCACGGCGTGCCCGGTGAAGGGCGGCGGCGGGGACGGGTGGCGTCAGAACGCCTCCTCCGCCAGCTCCATGATCTCGTTGTCGATGCCCTCGGCGATCAGGCGCTGCGAGGCGACGGTCGGCAGCACGTTCTTCGCGAAGAAGCGGGCCGCCGCGACCTTGCCCCGGTAGAACGGCACGTCCTTCCCGGAGGCGCCGGCCTCCAGCTTGGCCAGGGCCACCGCGGCCTGGCGCAGCAACAGCCAGCCGACCACGACGTCGCCGGAGACCATCAGCAGGCGGGTGGTGTTCAGGCCCACCTTGTACATGTTCTTGACGTCCTGCTCGACCGAGGAGAGGTCGGCGAGCAGCTTGCCGACGATGGCCTCCAGGTCGCCGGCGGCCTGGGCGAGCAGCGCGCGCTCGGCGGCCAGGGCGTCGCCGCCCTCGGCGGAGCCGAGGAACTTCTGGATCTGCTCGGACAGCGCGGTGAGCGCCTGGCCGCCGTCCTTGACGATCTTGCGGAAGAAGAAGTCCTGGCCCTGGATGGCCGTGGTGCCCTCGTAGAGGGTGTCGATCTTGGCGTCCCGGATGTACTGCTCGATCGGGTACTCCTGCAGGTAGCCGGAGCCGCCGAAGGTCTGCAGGGACTGCGCGAGCTGCTCGTAGGACTTCTCCGAGCCGTAGCCCTTGACGATCGGCAGGAGCAGGTCGTTGAGGCGCTCGGCGGCCTCGTCGTGCTCGCCGCGCAGCTTGGCCGCGGTCATGTCGTCCTGGACGGAGGCGGTGAACAGCACCAGGGCGCGCATGCCCTCGGCGTACGCCTTCTGGGTCAGCAGCGAGCGGCGCACGTCCGGGTGGTGGGTGATGGTGACGCGCGGGGCGGTCTTGTCCAGGAACTGCGAGATGTCGGCGCCCTGCACGCGCTCCTTGGCGTACTCCAGCGCGTTCAGGTAGCCGGTGGAGAGGGTGGCGATGGCCTTCGTGCCGACCATCATCCGGGCAAACTCGATGATCTTGAACATCTGGCGGATGCCGTCGACCTTCTCGCCCAGCAGCCAGCCCTTGGCCGGGTGCTTGGCGCCGAAGGTCATCTCGCAGGTGTTCGAGGCCTTGAGGCCCATCTTGTGCTCGACGTTGGTGGCGTAGACGCCGTTGCGCTCGCCCAGCTCGCCGGTCTCCCAGTCGAAGTCGAACTTGGGGACGATGAACAGGCCCAGGCCCTTGGTGCCCGGCTTGCCGCCCTCGGGGCGGGCCAGCACCATGTGGACGATGTTCTCGGACATGTCGTGCTCGCCCGAGGTGATGAAGCGCTTGACGCCCTCGATGTGCCAGGAGCCGTCCTCCTGCCGGACCGCCTTGGTGCGGCCGGCGCCCACGTCCGAGCCGGCGTCCGGCTCGGTGAGGACCATGGTGGAGCCCCACAGGCGGTCGGTCATCCGCCTGGCGATCTCGAGCTGGGCCTCGGTGCCCTCCTCGGCGATGACGCCGGCGAAGGCCGGGCCGGAGGAGTACATCCAGATGGCCGGGTTGGAGCCGAGGATCTGCTCCGCGAAGGCCCAGATCAGCGAGTTCGGGGTGACCTGGCCGCCGATCGACTCCGGGATGCCCAGGCGCCACCACTCGGCGTCCATGAAGGCCTGGTAGCTCTTCTTGAAGGTCGCCGGGATCGGCGCGGTGCTGGTCTCCGGGTCGAAGACCGGGGGGTTGCGGTCGGTGTCGGCGAAGGACGCGGCGAGGTCGTTCTCGGCGAGGCGCGCGATCTCGCTCAGGATGTTCTTCGCGGTCTCGACGTCCATCTCCGCGAACGGTCCGGTGCCGTACACCTGCTCGCGGCCGAACACCTCGAAGAGGTTGAACTCGACGTCGCGCAGGTTGGACTTGTAGTGACCCATGGCCGTTATCTCCGGTTCGTCGCTGCCGGGACACCTCCGCGTTCGGGCGCCCGTACCCACCAGTAGGCCTCATGATGCTACCCAGCGGTAACTTATTTCAAGCCCCCGCCGGTGAATCCTCCGCGGATCACCGCATGAACGTGGTCACGTCCCACAAGCCGGGACGGTCCGCTCTTGTCAGGATCGACGCCCGCGCGGGGCCCCGCGCTCCCGATAGCCTGTCCGTGTGTACGGCTATGACCAGAACGCGTACCCGGGCGATCCCTACCAGCAGGCGGGGCCGCAGCCGGGCATGAACGGCATGCCCGGCCCCGGCCCGTACGGCGAACAGCCGCCGAGCGCACAGCAGTCCCTCTACCCGGAACCGTCGCCGCCATCCCTGGCGGACGCGGTCCGGGCCTTCACCACCGGCTCGATGGCGGTGGAGGACTTCCAGGCCATCTTCATCACCTCCAAGGTGCACTGCCCGCGCGGCGACCGGCCGGGCTTCCTGGCCCTGCACAACACGCCGACGCCGGTCATCCCGATGTTCAGCTCGCTGAAGGAGCTGCGCCGGTACGCCGGCAAGGACTCCAAGCACTTCACCGTCACCGGCGCCGAGGTCCTCGACCTGCTGCCGACCGGCTACGGCTTCGCGCTGGACATGGAGGGCGAGCACCGGATGGTGTTCGACGCCAAGGCGGTCGAGCAGATGGTCGACTTCACCATGCGCCGGATGTACGGCTGACGGACGATGGACGGGGGCCCACCCGCCCCCGCCCGGCGGCCGTCCCGTCCGGGTTTGGTTCAAAATTCAACTTGCTTCTTGTTGAGGATTGAACTAATCTCGTGGACACAGGCCAGAGGAGCACCCCCGAAGGAGGCCGACATGCCCGCCGTGACCGTCGACAACCCGCTGACCCTCCCGCGCGTCACCACCCCCGACCCCGCTGCCTCGGCCGCCCGGCCCGTCCTCGCGGTGGCCACCGCCCCCGAGGGCTTCGAGGGCGAGGGCTTCCCCGTCCGCCGCGCCTTCGCCAAGATCAACCAGAAGTACCTCGACCCGTTCATCATGATGGACCAGATGGGCGAGGTGGATTACGCGGCCGGGGAGCCGAAGGGCACCCCCTGGCACCCGCACCGCGGCTTCGAGACCGTCACCTACATCATCGACGGAACGTTCATCCACCGGGACTCGCACGGCGGTGGCGGCACCATCACCGACGGTGACACCCAGTGGATGACCGCCGGCTCCGGTCTGCTGCACATCGAGACCCCGCCGGAGTCGCTGGTGCGGTCGGGCGGCCTGTTCCACGGCCTCCAGCTGTGGGTCAACCTGCCCGCCTCGGACAAGATGATCACCCCCAAGTACCAGGACATCCGCGGCGGCAGCGTCAAGCTGCTCAGCACCGAGGACGGCGGCGCGCTGCTGCGCGTCATCGCGGGCGAGCTGGGCGGCCACCAGGGCCCGGGCACCACCTTCACCCCGATCACCATGATCCACGCGTCGATCAGCCCCGGCGCCCAGATCACCCTGCCCTGGCGCTCCGACTTCAACGCCCTCGCCTACGGCCTCGCCGGCAACGGCGCCGCCGGCACCGACCTCCGCCCCTTCCACCGCGGCCAGGCCGTCGTCTTCGGCGACGGCGACTCGATCACCCTGCGCGCCGACGAGAAGCAGGACTCCCGCGACACCAACTTCGAGGTCGTCCTCCTCGGCGGCCTGCCGATCCGCGAGCCCGTCGCCCACTACGGCCCGTTCGTCATGAACAGCCACCGCGAACTCCAGCAGGCCATGGAGGACTTCCAGGCCGGCCGCCTCGGCACCATCCCCGCCGACGGCCACTGATCCGGCCACGGACCGGTGACCGGTCGCGCACCCGCGACGCCCTCCGCCGCCCGAACGCCGCCCCCGCGGCGCTCCGGGCGGCGGAGGCGTTCCGGTGGCAGGGCGGGGGATCCGGCCCTACCGTCGGACCACGGGGGACGTTCCGGCCGAGTGTGAGGAGCGACGGGATGTTCTGGCAGTTCATCGTGGTGACGGCCGCCTCGTTCGGCTTCCCGACCGCCGCGCTGCTCTTCTTCATCGGCGGGCCGCGCTTCCCCGACGAGCGACGCGACGACCGGTAGCGGGTCGGCGCGCCGGCGGGTCGGCGGGCCGGTGCGCCGGTGCGCCGGTGCGCCGGCCGGTCAGCGCGCCGGGAGCGCCCAGGCCGTGTCGCGGCCCAGCAGGGCGAGCGTCCGCGCGAACGGCCCGGCCGCCCCCGCCCCCGGCCGTACGGCGGCCGGGGCCCGGCCCGGCCGCCGGTCCGCCGCCGCGAGCAGTGCCGCGGCGAGCGGCGGTTCGCCCTCCACCGCGGCGATCAGCCGGGCCGGCGAGCCCAGGGCCGCCGCCACGTCCCAGGCGTGCACCAGCGTGTCCCGCAGCTGGAGGCCGACCGCCCGGTCGAACGGGAGCGGCGCGCCGCCGTCGACGTCCGGCAGCCGCAGCGGCGCGGCGTGCGGTGCGGCGGCGGCGAGGGCGACGGTCAGCCGCGCGGCGGAGTGCCGGAACGCGCCGGCCGGGTCGCCGTGCACCGGGACGCCGCGCCAGAGCGCGGGGTCCGGCCCGGCCCCGGCCGCCGTGGCGGCGAGCCCCAGGTGCCGCCCGACCATGTGCTCCAGCAGCCACCGCAGCGGCCGGCCCGCGCAGGGCGTCTCCAGCACCAGTTGCTCCGGCTGCACGGTGTCCACCACCGCGGCGGCCAACTCCAGGGACCGGCTGTGCAGTTCGAGCAGGCTCATGCCGCACCCGGCTCCGTGACCGCGGCCGCCGGCGCCCCGGCGGACAGGAAGCCGATCACGTTGTCGATCACGGTCGGCTCGGTGAGGATCCGCCGGTGGCCCAGCCCCCGGGTGACCAGCAGTTCCAGCCGGTCCCCGTAGGCGGCCCGCAGCCGGCCGGCCTGGGTGAACGGGACGACGTCGTCGTCCTCGTCGTGCGCCACCAGGATCGGCAGGCCGATCTCCTCGGGGCTGCGGGTGGCGTCGAAGTGCGCCCGGACGTCGGCGATCCCGGGGAACATCGCGCCGCCCTCCACCCGGCGCCGCAACTCCCGCTCCACGGTGGCGTTCAGGCCGAGCATGGCGCAGAAACCGGCGGGCATCCAGGAGACCTCGGCGACCCCGGCCACCGCGGCCAGCCGCCCGGCCCGCAGCCCTTCGCGCAGCGCCAGGAAGGCCGCGTTGACGCCCAGCGAGTGGGCGATCACCGCCTCGAAGGCACCGTACTCCTCCTGCAGCCGCAGCGCGATGGCGCGGTGGTCCAGCACGGTGGCGGTGCGGCCGCCGGAGTCGCCGTGCCCGGGGGCGTCGTAGCCGACGGCGGTGAGGCCGAGCCCGCGCAGCCGGGGCACGAAGTCCGCGAAGCGCGAGGCCCGGGACTGCCAGCCGTGCATCAGCAGCACGGGCCGGGTGCCGTCGCCCCAGCGGTGGACGACCACCTGCTCGCCGCGGTGGCGCAGCGTCCGGGTGTCGGCCCGGTCGTGCACCGCGCGCTCGCGGGTGCGGACGCGGCCGCGCCGCAGGGGGTGGCGGTAGAGCTCGTACGCGGCCCGGCCGGCCAGACCGGGGGCGGCCAGCGAGGTGGCGTTCAGGGTGGTGCGGATCAGTGCGACGGCCGGGTCCATGCGGGACTCCCTGTGGGTGCCGAGGGGCAAGAGCCGAACGGGACGAGATGTTAGCACGACCGTTCGTTCACTTTTCTGCCCACCGGCCCGCCCCGCTACCCTGGCGGCACGGACATGCCGGAGGACTGGGGTGAGAGCGGTGGCCGGAGCGACCACGGACGGACGGGTCCTGCGCGGCGAGGAGACCCGCCGGACGGTCCTGCGCAGGGCCGTCGAGATCGCCTCCGTCGAGGGTCTGGACGCCCTGTCGATCGGCCGGCTCGCCACCGACCTCGGCCTCAGCAAGAGCGGGGTCTTCGCCGGCTTCGGCTCCAAGGAGGAGCTCCAGCTCGCCACCGTCCGGGCGGCCCGGCGGATCTTCTCCGACGCGGTGCTCGCCCCGATCGCCGACGAGCCCCCCGGCCTGCGCAAGCTCCGCCTGCTCTGCGAGTCCTGGCTGGCCTACTCACGCGCCCGGGTCTTCCCCGGCGGCTGCTTCTTCTACGAGGTCAACGCCGAGTACGACGCCCGCCCCGGCCCGGTGCGCGACGCCCTCGCGGCCAACTGGCGGGAGTGGCACGCCACCGTCCTCGCCCTGGTGACCGGGGCCCTCGGCACCGGCGAACTGCGCGCCGACGCCGACCCGGAGGACATCACCTTCACGCTGATCGCCCTGCTGGAGAACGCCAATCCGCAGGCCCTGCTGTTCGGCGAGGACACCCCGTACGAACGCGCCCACCGCGCCGCGCTGCGCCGGCTGCGCTCGGACGCCGTCGACCCGGACACCCCCGCGCTGCGGACCGGCTGAACCGGCGCGCTCAGGCGGCGTCCAGCACCCGTTCCAGGACCGCCGCCCGGGCCAGCAGCCGTTCGTCCGCCCCGGCCTCGCCGACCAGCTGCAGGCCCAGCGGGAGGCCCTGCTCCGTCACCCCGGCGGGCAGGCTCAGCGCGGGCAGCCCGGCGAGGCTCCACGGCAGCGACATCACGGCGCTGCCGGTGCTGCCCAGCCCGGACGGGGCCGGGCCGGTCGCCGAGGGGGCCAGCAGCACGTCCACCCCGGCCCGCCGGCGCTGCCCGGCGAGCCGCGCGCGGAAGTCCTCGCGGGCCCGCAGCGCCGCCCGGTAGGCGGCCGGGGTGACGGCGCGCCCCTGCCGGATCCCCGCCACCGTCTCCGGCCGGTAGAGGGCCCCGAAGCGGTCGAACCACTCGGCGTGCGAGGCCGCCATCTCGAACCGGTTGATCGCCTGCAACTGCCGCTCCAGCTCGTCGAAGTCCGGCAGCAGGTCCAGTTGACGCACCGTCAGGCCGCGGACGGACAGCAGCTCCAGCTGCCTCCGGAAGGCCCGCAGCGCCTCCGGGCGGGCCCGCTCCAGGTACGGGCCGACCGGGACGCCGAGCACCGGCACGTCGTCGTCCCCGGTGCGCCGGGGCCCGGTCTCCCAGTCGTCGCAGAGCAGCGGGGCGGCCAGCGCGACGCCCGCGAGGTCGGCGGTGAAGACGCCCGGGGTGTCGAGGCTCGGCGCGTTCGGGATCACGCCCGCCGCCGGAATCCGCCCGTGCGTCGGCCGGAAGCCCACCACACCGCAGTAGGCGGCCGGGCGGACGACCGAGCCGACCGTCTGGGTGCCGACCGCCAGCGGCACCAGCCCGGCCGCGACCGCCGCCGCCGAGCCGCTGCTGGAGCCGCCCGGGGTGTGGCCCGGATGGTGCGGGTTGCGGGTCGGGCCCGGGGCGCCGCCCGCGAACTCGGCGGTCACCGTCTTGCCCGCGACCAGCGCGCCGGCCGCCCGCAGCCGGTCCACCAGGGCGGCCTGCGGACCGGCCAGGACGCCCGGCGGAAGCGCCGAGCCGGCGTGCGTGGGCAGGCCGTCCACGTGCACGATGTCCTTGACCCCGACGGCCACCCCGTACAGCGGCGGCGCCTGCGCCGGATCGGGGTGCCGGGCGGCGAGCGCCCGGGCCTCGGCGTGCAGCCGGTCGGCCCGGCCGGGTTCCGGCACGAAGGCGTGGATCAGCGGGTCCACCTGCTCGATCCGGGCGCAGAGCCGGTCGACGTGGACGGCCAGGGCGGGTACGCCCGCGCGCAGCGCGGCGGCCTCACGGGTCAACGACCGCGGCCGGACCGGGGATTCCTCCATGGCGACCACGGTAGCCCCGGCCACGCGCAAGCCGTTCACCGCATCACCGGTGCGGCGTTCAGCCGGTCGGCCAGGCCGTCTCCCGCTGCTCGCCGGGCGGGCGCGGCCGGTGCTCGTCGGCCAGCCAGGGGGCCTCGCGCAGCAGGTAGGCCCCGCAGGTGTGGCAGCAGAGCTCGGGGGCGCGCCCCCAGTCCACCGCCTCCCGGGCGGGCGCCAGCGGGTCCAGCTCCCGGCCGCACATCGCCACGCTCCCGCCGCCGCGGACCATGTGCCACAACCGCACCCCGGCGGGCGCGCCGCCGGGCGCGTACTCGGCACGCATCCGGTGCATCATGCCCCCATCGTCCGGCGGTCCGCCGGGCCCGGCAAGCGGGGCCGGGCCCGGCGGAGGTGGTCAGACCAGCCCGCCCCACAGCCGCAGCCGGGCGATCCCGCCGTCCGGGAAGACGTCCAGCCGGACGTGGGTGGCCGGGCGCGGCGCGTCGATCACCAGGCGGTGCACGGCGTCCGGCTGCAGCCGGGTGCGCGGCACCAGCGCGAACCACTCCCCGGGGTCCGCGCCCAGCGCGTCCCGGCCGGACAGCGCCGCCCAGCCCGCGGCGTTGCCGACGTAGTAGCCGGTGTCGATCTCCACCGCCCGCACCGCGCCCCGCCCGGCCAGCCGCAGCCGGACCCAGTCGTGGCCGGCGTCGCGGCGCCGGCGGTTCTCCCAGCCGTCCCCCATCGCCCGGGACCGGCCGGGCAGGACGAGGCCGACCGGGGCGGAGTAGAAGCGGTCCGAGGCGTCCTCGACGGCGCCGCCGTTCTCGGCCGCCGCCAGGTCGAAGGTGCCGAGCGCGGCCAGCCAGCCGGGGTCCGGCCGGGCCTCGCCGTGCACCCGGAAGCGCGCGATGCCGCCGTCGGGGTACTGGCTGAGCCGCAGGTGGGTGATCCGGTGGCGGTCGCCGACCGCGAAGCCGTTGGCGGCGTGGCCGCGCACCGGGGAGCGGGGGACCAGCGGGTGCCAGACGGTCCCCGGGGCCAGCAGGTCCTCCGGGCCCGGGGTGCCGGGGAGTTCGGCGCCCTCGACGGCGATCCGCCGCGGGTGGTTGCCCCGGAAGTGCGCGGTGTCGACGACGACGCCGTGCACGACGCCCGGCACGCCCAGCCGGACCAGCGCCCAGTCGTGGTCGCCGTCGGCCGGGTGCGGGTGGTCGGCGTCGGCGCCGCGCCGCCGCCTGGTCTCCCAACCGTCCATGAGCTGGCCCTTGTTGCCGAAGGTGTGCGGGCGGAACACGGCCGGCCCGGGCAGCAGCAGGTTCTCCCGGTCGGCGAACAGCTCGTCGTTGGCGGCGACGACGGCGCCGCCCAGCCGGCGGTCGGCGAGGTCGGTCAGGGCGGTGAACGGGAACTCGGCGGCGCGGTAGTCGGCGTACGGGTCGCCACCGCCGTACGGCGGGGCGCAGGTGTCGGACAACTGGTCGGGATTCGGGCTGGAGTTCGCGTCGGCGGTCATGCCTCCACCCTCGCGCCGGGCCCCGTTCGGGTCCATCACCGGAACCGGGCGGAGCTCCTCGGCCGCCCGGCCCGTCGGCGATGCTTTCCGGCCACCCCCGCGGAACCCGGCACGCCCCCCTCGATAGGGTGCCGCTCCTGCGACAGCGCCGGTGATCATCATCGGCCGTCAAGTCGTCACATTCCGGACAGATTTCACCCAAAACGCTGGAGCCACGATCGTGCGCACTTCCCGCCTCCTGGCCGCGTCCACGCTGCTCGCGCTCACCCTCGGCGCGACGGCCGGCACGGCCGTCGCCGGCGCCGTCGCCGTCTCCCCCACCCCGACGGCCACCGGTACCGCCACCGGCACGCCCGGCCCCACGGCCACGGCCACCGCCACCGCCACCCCGAGCACCACGGGGACCCCCTCGGCGAGCGCCTCCCCGAGCGCCTCGCCGAGCGCCACGGCCACGCCCTCGGCGACCCCGACGCACCGGCCCACGGTGCCGCCGACCCTGCTCCCCACCACCGCACCGGGCCTCGCCTGCTCGGGCGGCGTGTCCCAGGGCGAGGAGTGGCTGAAGGTCACCGGCACCGGCCTGTGGAACACCACCCTCGCCCCCGGCGCGACCCAGGAGACCTCCGTGACCTGGGAGAACCTCAGCGGGGTCGAGCTGACGAAGTTCCACACCTACCTCTACCTGACCCTGTTCGACCGGGAGGACGGCGTCGACAGCCACGCGTGGGACAAGGACTTCTTCACCGTCCAGTTCCACGCACCCGGCCAGGACTGGAAGTCCGTCGAGCTGAACGACTGGTACCTCGACACCGGCACCTTCCGGCTCGGCAAGGGCGAGAAGCTCACCCTCCGGTTCCGCATCACGCCGACCGCCAAGGCGCCGCTCGCCATGTACTCGGGCAACTTCGGCGGCGGCGACACGGCCATGGACAACGCCCTGCTGCCCCACCCCGCCAAGCCCGACCCGAAGGGCTGCACGCAGTACATCAACCTCTACGAGGGCGAGTTCAAGCTGACCGGGGCCGGCGCCGCGAGCACCGCGTCCGCCGCCGCCAAGCCCTCCGCCCCGGCCTCCGCCAAGCCGGCCGGCACCGCCTCGCCGTCCGCGGCGAGCGGCCCGCACCTGGCCGAGACCGGCTCCGACTCCTCCACCCTGCCGATCGCCGTCGCCGGCGCGGCGGTGCTCGCGGCCGGTGCCGGGACGCTCCTCGTGCTGCGCCGCCGCAAGGCCGGGGCGCACAACTGATCGGTGGCCGAAAAGAAATACGAGGATCGCGTACAACCGACCGCACCCCTCGCACGTCACCTCAACGTAGTAACCACCAAGCAGCCGTCACCATCGAACGCCGGAGCCGTGATCGTGCGCACCTCCCGACTGACCGCCACCGCCGCCCTGCTCGTCCTGACCACCGGGATGACCGTGGCCGGCACCACCGGCGCCTTCGCCGCGGACCCGACCACCGCGCCCTCGGCCACCGCGACCGCCGAGCCGACCGCGGCTCCGTCGGCCACCGCCGAGGCGACCGGAACCCCGTCCGCGACCACCGGGCCGACGGCCACCGGCACGCCCGCCCCGACCGCGACGCCCTCGGCCACGGCCACGGCCACCCTGCCCGAGGGCTGCACGTCCCAGCGCGACGTCAAGATGCCGGTGCAGGTCAGCCCCGCCGACTTCGTGATCGTCAAGGACGGCACGGCGCAGGAGATCGCCGTCTCCTTCCAGAACACCAGCTCGACCACGCTGACGGACTTCAAGCTCACCTACCGGATCGACTCGAACAAGAGCCTCTGGAGGCCCAAGTCCGAGGTGAAGGTCCAGAACGGCGAGTGGAAGCCGGCCAACGCGACCACCGACCACGGCTCGGTGGAGCTCGGCACCTTCCAGGTCAAGCCGAACGAGACGATCGTCACGAAGATCCGGCTCACCGTCGACTACTCGCCGTGGCAGGAGTTCTACCTCGACCTCAACGGCGCCTCCGAGGTGCTCCCGTACGGGGTGGGCCCGGAGAACGTCAAGTACACCTGCAACCGGCTGGTCGGCTCGTACTCGTCCACCATCAAGGCCGTCGACAAGCCCACCGCGTCGCCCTCGGCCACCACCGCGCCGAGCTCCACCGCGACCAAGGCGCCGACGGCCACCGCCACCGCGAGCACCACCGCGAGCGCCTCCGCCACCGCCACGGCCACGGCCACCGCGAGCACCTCGCCGTCCCCGACCGTCACCCAGCCGGCCGGCACCACCGGCGGCACCGGCGCGAACGGCGGCCACCTCGCCAGCACCGGTGCGAACGGCTCCACCGTGCCGCTCGCCATCACCGGCGGCGTCGCCGTCCTGCTCGGCGCCGGCGCCCTGCTGATCGCCCGCCGCCGCAAGGCCGCCCGCGGCTGACCCACCGCCCGGACCGGTCAGCGTCCGGGTCCGTGATCCAGATCCTCCGAAACAGGAGCACGTCACTTGAGCTCTTCCCGACTCCTGACCGCCGCCACGCTGGTCGCGCTCTCGCTGGGCGCGACGGCCGGCGCGGCCACCGCCGGAGCGGTCACCGTCCCGGCCTCCCCGACGACCGCGTCGTCCGAGGCCGCGACGGCAGAACCGACCGCCACGGCGGAACCGACCCCGTCCGCCACGGCCGAGCCGACGGCGACCGCGGAACCGACCGCGACTGCGACCGCCGAGCCGACCGCGACCGCCACCGCCACCGCCACCGCCGAGCCGACCGCGACCGCCACCGCCACCGCCACCGCCGAGCCGACCCCGACCGCGACGGCCACCGGCACGCCGACCGGCCTCCCCACCACACCCGCCGAGTGCACGCCGCAGCGTGACCTCGCCCTGCCCCTCTACGCGTACCCGGGCACGACGGCCACCGTCGTCAAGGGCGGTGCGGCGCAGGACATCTTCGTCACCGTCAACAACACCGGCAGCCTGCCGGTGAAGGACTACCGGATCACCCTGCTGATCCAGGGCCCGCAGGGTTCCGCCCCGCTCAAGACCCTGGTGCAGACGCAGGCCGGCCCCTTCAAGCCGGTGGAGCAGAACGCCGGCGGCGAGCCGCTGTCCATCGGCTCCTTCCCGATCCCCCCGAACGAGCACTTCACCGTCGGCCTGCGGATCTCCGCCGACGCGGCGTCCGTCCTCGGGAACTACTCGATCTCCCTCAAGGGCGCCTCGGAGGCGCTCCCGGCCGGCTCGGGCAAGGGCGAGGACGTCTGCCACCGGATGACGGCCTCCTACACGGGCAAGCTCACCGTCTCCGACACGGCCCCCACCGCCACCCCGACGGCGAGCGGATCGCCGACGGCCACGCCGTCGGCCACCGGGACGCCCGGCACGAGCGCGAGCCCGTCCGCCTCGTCCTCGCCGAGCGCCGCCATCCCGGCCGGCACCACCGGCGGCGGCACCACCACCGGCACCGGCGGCTCGACCGGGATCCTCCCGACCTCCGCCCGCCTCGCCGAGACCGGCACGGGCTCCACCGCGCCGCTCGCCCTCACCGGCGCCGCCGCGATCACCCTCGGAGCCGGTTCCGTGTTCACCGCCCGCCGCCGCAAGGCCGCCCGCGGCTGACCCACCGCCCCACCCGCCCCGTCCCGCCCGCGCACACCAGTGCGGGCGGGACGCCGCGTTCCCGCCCTGAACGACAACGCCACCTGCACCGGCGGCTCAACACCGCCACCACCCCCGCTGCCGCGGCAGGCCATCGCCCCGCCACCCGCGAATCCCGGGGCTTCCCCACGCACCGACGCCACCACGCCCACCCCCGGCGCCCAGGCAGGACACCGCCCGACGACCCCACGACGCCCGCCGCAGCAAGGCGTCGCCCCACCGCCCGCAGACCCCGGCACCACCACCCCCACCGCCGCCCGACGACCCCGCGAGGCCCGCCGCAGCAGGGCATCACCCCGGCACCCGCGCAGAACGCCGGGCTCGACGCTACGAGGCCCGACGGAGCAGGGCGTCGCCCCACCGCCCGCGGCCCCCGGCACCACCACCCCCACCCCCGCCGCCGCCCGACGACCCCGCGAGGCCCGCCGCAGCAGGGGCATCGCCCCGGCACCCGCGCGGAACGCCGGGCTCGACGCTACGAGGCTCGGCGGAGCAGGGCGTCGTCCTGCCACTTGAGGATCTTGTCGAAGCTGACGATCGCCCCGCGCAGCGGGTGGTTGCGGAGTTGGACGTGGTCGGTGAGGGCGTGGATGAGGAAGAGGCCGCGGCCGGATTCGGCGGTGAGGTCCGGGAGCGTGTCGAGGTCCAGCGGCCGGAGGTAGGACAGCGGCGCCGGGTCGGCGGCCGGTGGCAGGACGTGGGTGTCGTACGGGCGGCCGTCGAGGGGCGGGCGGTGCGCGGTGAGCAGCGGGGCGGGGACGGTGGCGCGTCCGCGCCGGGGCCGGGGCCGCTCCCGCCCGGCCCTGCGGGCGGACGGCGGCGGGGCGGGGGCCGGACGGCCGGCGGCCGGGGTGGCGGGGCCGGGCAGGCCGGGGCCCGAGTCGGTCACCTCGATCCGCAGCAGGTCGCCGCTGATCGAGGCGGTGACCTGGTAGCCGTCGTCGGGCCGGGTGCCCGCGCCGTGCTCGACGGCGTTGGCGCAGGCCTCGCTGAGGGCGACGCCGAGGTCCTGGGCGATCTGCGGATCGACGCCGGCGGTCGCCATCGCGCCCAGCAGTATGCGGCGGGCCAGCGGCACGCTGGCCGGGTCGCGCTTGAGGTGCAGAGTCCACCAGATGTCCACGGGAGGTCCCTCCTGGCTGCGGCTCCACATATAACGAGGTATCTCCGAACGGTGCGCAGGTGAACCGTGCCGGAGGTCCGCTACCGCCCGTTCGGCGGATGGACGGGGGGACGGGCATGTGCCGGGCGGCGCGTCGGCGGGGTGGTGCGCGGGGCCGATCGGGGCATTCGTAGGGATTTCCCACCCTGCCGGTCCGGCAGGGGTGGGCGATGAGATGATGGCCCGGCCATGACTGCCCCAGCCGCCGCCCCGCACCCGGGCGCCCTCGCACCGGACGCGCCGGTGGGGGCCGCCGCCTGGGACCTGCGGCTTGCCCGGGCGGTCCCGTTCGCCCTGGTGTGCACGCTGATCGCGGCCGCCGGGCACGCCCTGGCGGGCGGCGGGGACCCCACGCTTCCCGCGCTCGCGACCGGGTTCGCCGCCGTCCTGGTGCTCGCCGCCGCCTTCGGCGGGCGGGAGCGCTCGCTCGGTGCGATCGCCGGGGCGCTGGCGGCGGGCCAGTTCGGGCTGCACTGCCTCTTCCACTCCTTCGGCGGCCACGCGGCCGCCGGCGCGGCCGGTGCGCACCACGGCGGTCCGCCGGGCTCCGGCCCGCTGACCCTGCCGCAGGTGGCGGGCCGGCTGATCTGCAACGAGGCCCGGCCCGGCACCCTGGCCGGCCTGCCCGGCAGCCCGACCGCCGAGCAGCTGGTGGCCGGCGCGGGGCTGGATCCGCAGGCGTACGCGACCGTGCCGTGGTGGCAGGGCGGGGTGCTCGGGATGACCCCGACGATGCTGGCGGCCCACCTGGCCGCGGCCCTGGTGGCCGGCTGGTGGCTGCGGCGCGGCGAGGCGGCGCTCTGGCGGCTGGTGCGGATCGCCGCGTCGGCCGCGCGGGCCCGCGCGGCGGAGCCGCTGCGCACCGCGTGCGCCCTGGCCGCGGTGCTGCTGCGCGGTCTGTTCGGCCTGCCCGCCGGCCCGGTCCGCCGGCCCGCCGGCCCGGGCGGGGACGATCCGCTGCCGGCCGGTGCCGCGCTGCGGCACAGCGTGGTGCGGCGCGGTCCGCCGCTCGGGGCCCTCGCGTACTGACCCGCCCCCCGGTGTCCCCCGGTGCCCCCCACCGGTTCCGGCCCGACGGCGGACGGGTGTACGCGGCAGCCGTGCCGTACCCGCCCACTCGTGCGGTCCTGCGGCCTCCCCCACCTCGTCCCCCCGCCGCACGGCCCCGCCGCGGCACGGGTCCTCCCGTGCCCGGGAGCGGGCCTGCCCGCCGAGCCTCCGAACGGAGCCACGAACCCCATGCGTTCCCTTTCCCCCCGCCGCACCGCCACCGTCGCCCTCGCCGCAGCCGCCGCCGTGGTGGCCCTGGCCGGCCCCGCCTCCGCGCACGTCACCGTGAACCCGGGCAGCGCCGACCAGGGCGGCTACACCGCCGTCGACTTCCGCGTCCCGAACGAGAACGACGCCGCCGGCACCGTGAAGCTGGAGGTCAACCTCCCGGTCGACCACCCGCTGGCGTCGGTCCGCACCCAGCCGCTGCCGGGCTGGACCGTCACCGTCGAGAAGGCCAAGCTGGACAAGCCGCTCAAGGTGCACGGCAACGACGTCAACGAGGCCGTCTCCAAGATCACGTGGACCGCCGACGCCGGGGTGAAGATCGCCCCCGGCCAGTTCCAGGAGTTCCGCGTCTCGCTCGGCCCGCTGCCGACCGACGCCGACTCCCTGGTCTTCAAGACGCTGCAGAGCTACGAGAACGGCGACGTCGTCCGGTGGATCGACGAGGCCAAGGACGGCCAGCCGGAGCCGGCCAAGCCCGCCCCGGTGCTGAAGCTGACCAAGGCCCCCGCCGGCGAGGCCTCCGGGGTGACCGCCACCGCCTCCCCGTCGGCCGCCGGCGGCCACGGCGACGGCCACGGCGACGCGACCACCGCGGCCGCCCCGGCCGACGACAAGGCCAGTGACTCCACCGCCCGGGTGCTCGGGGTCGTCGGCATCGTGGTCGGCGTGATCGGCACCGCCGTCGGCGTCCTCGGCCTGCGCCGCCGCAGCGGCGGCTCGGCCTCCTGACCCCAGCACCGGCGGGGCCGCGCCCGGCACCCTCCACGGGCCGCGCGCCCGTGTCCCGGCCGCGGCCCCGCCGGTGATCCACCGCACACGATCGGACCTCTCCCATGCCCCTCGCCCCCCGCACCGCCCGTCCCGCCCGGCTGGCCGGCGCCGCCGCCGTCGCCCTCGCCGCCGCGCTCACCCTGACCGCCTGCGGCTCCGACGGCGGCGGTTCCGCCTCCCCCGCCAAGGTCGTCCAGCAGAAGTCCGACTCGCCCTACGAGGGCACCGTGCTCGGCAAGAACTTCGAGAAGCCGGACCTCCAGCTGACCGACACCGCCGGCCGGCCGTACGACCTGCGGCAGAAGACCGCCGGCCGGACCACCCTGCTGTTCTTCGGCTACACCAGCTGCCCGGACGTCTGCCCGACCACCATGGGCGACATCGGCGTGGCGATGAAGAAGCTCTCCCCGGAGGAGCGGCAGAAGGTCGACGTCGTCTTCGTCTCCACCGACCCGCAGCGCGACACCCCGCAGGTGCTGCGCACCTGGCTGGACTCGATGGGCAGCGACTTCATAGGCCTGACCGGGGACCTGGAGAAGGTGAAGGCCGCCGCCAAGGCGCTCGGCATCCTGATCGAGGACCCGGTGGTCAACGCGGACGGCACCGTCACCTCCACCCACGGCGCCCAGGTGCTGGCCTTCCTGCCCTCCGACGACAAGGCCCACGTGCTCTACCTGAGCGGCACCGAGGTGAAGACCTTCGAGCACGACCTGCCGCTGCTCGCCCGGGGGGTCGCCGCGTGAAGGGCTCCCTCGGATTCCGCCGGACGGCACTCGCGGGGGCGGCGCTGGCGACGGCACTGGGCGGCGGCGCCTTCCTGGTCGCCTGCGGCGCCGGCGGCCAGGACGCCGGCGCCGGCGCGTCCGCGAGCGGCGCGGCCCGGCTGAGCGTCGCCGACTCCTACATCCCGATGCCGCCGGCCGGCGGCATGGCGGCCGGCTACCTCACGGTGCGCAACGACGGCGGCCAGGGCGACGCCCTGGTCAAGGTCTCCAGCCCCGGCGCCTCCTCGGTCACCATGCACCGCTCCACGGCCAGCTCCATGGAGCAGGTCGACACGCTGGACGTCCCCGCGCACGGCGCGTTGGAGCTCGCCCGCGGCGGCGCCCATCTGATGATCATGGGGTGGCAGAAGGCCCCCGCCCTCGGCGACGAGCTGGAGCTCGACCTGACCTTCGCCCGGACCGGCACCATCTCGGTCAAGGTGCCGGTCAAGGAGCTCACCTACCGCCCCGGCCAGCAGTAAGGGACCCGCACGATGCTGAACGCACCGGGACTGATGGGACGGCGCGCCGTCGGGCTGCTCGGCGTGCTGGGCGCCGTCGTCGCACTGCTGCTCGGCGGCGCCGGGCCGGCCGCCGCGCACGCCACCCTGCAGTCCACCGACCCCGCGCAGAACGCCGTCCTGCCCGCCGCTCCGCAGTCGGTCACGCTGACCTTCAGCGAGGCCGTCTCGCTCTCCTCGGACTCGGTGCGGGTGCTCGACCCGGCCGGCAGGGCCGTGGACGCGGGCAACCCGGCGCACGCCGACGGCCGGAACAACACCGCCCGGGTCGGGCTCGGCAGCGGACTGGCCAACGGCACGTACACCGTCGCCTGGCGGGCCGTCTCCGACGACTCGCACCCGATCGGCGGGGCGTTCACCTTCTCCATCGGCGCGCCGTCGGCCACCACCGTCTCCACCACCGCGCTGCAGAGCGCCGAGGCGGACGGCCTGGTCGCCGCGCTCTACGGCACCGGCCGGGCGGTCGCGTACGGGGCGTTCGCGCTGCTCGCCGGAGCGGCCGGCTTCGTGCTGCTCTGCTGGCCGGCCGGGGCGGCCCGGCGACCGGTGCAGCGGCTGCTGATGAGCGGCTGGGTGGCGCTGCTGGTGTCCACCGTCGCGGTGCTGATGCTGCGCGGCCCGTACGAGCGGGGCTGGGGGATCGGCAAGGCGTTCGACCTGTCGCTGGTGCGCACCACGCTGGACGAGCGGATCGGCACCGCGCTGGCCGCCCGGCTGCTGCTGCTCGCGGCCAGTGGGGTGTTCCTGTCGCTGCTGGTCGGCCAGCTCGGGCAGCCGGCGGGCCGCGCCGCCGGGACCGGAAGCGGGACCGGGACGGCGCCGGAGGACGGCGACAGCGAGGAGGCCGAGCTGCGGGAGCTGGAGCGGCGCGCCGCCGAACGCCCGCAGCGCGACGCCCGGCTGGGCCTCGGGGTGGCCGGACTGGTGCTGGCCGTCGCGCTCTCGGCGACCTGGGCCGGCGCCGACCACGCCTCGGTGGGCATCCAGGTCTGGCTGGCGCTGCCGCTCGGCATGCTCCACCTGGTCGCCATGGCGCTCTGGCTGGGCGGCCTGGCGGCCATGCTGGTCGGGTTGCGCGAGGGGATCGGCGCGGACGTCGCCGGCCGCTTCTCCACGGTCGCCTTCGGCTCCGTCGTGGTGCTGGCCGGCACCGGCCTCTACCAGTCCTGGCGCGGCGTCGGCAGCTGGGACGCGCTGACCGGCACCGACTACGGGCGGCTGCTGCTGGTGAAGACCGGCTGCGTGATCGCGATGCTGGGCGCGGCCTGGCTGTCCCGCGGCCGGCTGGCCCGGCTGCGGGCCACCCCGGAGGAGGCGGCCGAGGTCGTCCCGGCGGCGCTCGCCGTCGCGGCCGGCGGCTCCGTCACCACGGACCGCGGCACGGACCGCGGCGGGAGCAGCGCGAGCAGCGGGACCGACGGGAGCGGCGACGAGGGCGGCACGGACTCCGACGACCCGGTCCGGCGGGCCCAGCTGGCCCGCCAGCGGGCCGCCCGGGAGAACGCCGACCGGGACCGCGGACTCACCCCCGCCCGGGCCGGGCTGCGCCGCTCGGTGCTGATCGAGGCGGCCGTCGCGGTGGCCGTCCTGGTCGCCACCACGCTGCTCACCAACGCCCCGCCCGGACGGGTGGCCGGCGAGGTCGAGGCCGGGGCCGCGAACGGCACCGCCCCGGCGGCCGGCGCCGGCGCGGGCGCCTCGGCCCCGCAGACGGTGCCGGGCCGGACGCTGGAGCTCAAGCTCCCGTACGACACCAAGGGCCGCACGCCGAACGCCAAGGGCACCGCCACGGTCACCCTCAACCCGGCGGGCACCGGGTCCAACGAGGTGCACCTGGCCCTGGACGGCGCGGACGGGCAGCCGGTCGAGGTGCCGGAGGTGGAGCTCGCCTTCACCCTGCCGGACCGCGACCTCGGCCCGCTCACCGTGCCGCTGACCGCCGAGGGCACCGGGCGCTGGACCGGCACGGCGCAGCTGCCGCTGACCGGGAACTGGGTCGTGTCGGTGCTGGTCAGATCCTCCGACATCGACCAGACCACGGAGATCAAGCAGCTGAAGATCGGATAGGCGGACCGTCCTCATGGAGATCAGCACCGACAGCGCCACCGAGCACGACAGCACCACCGCCGCCACCGGCGGGAGCACCGCTTCCGGCTTCACCCGGCGGGCCCTGCTCGGCACCGCCGGGGCCGGCCTGGTGGTCGGCGCGGGCGCCGGCGCCGCCGCGGCCCTGGCCGCGGACCGGCCCGGCCCGCACCGCCCGGCGTCCCCGGCCGGCGGCCTCGGGCCCGCCCGGGTGGAGTTCCACGGCGAGCACCAGGGCGGGATCCTCGAACCCCAGCAGGCCCGGGTCCAGCTGGCCGCCTTCGACCTGGCCGACGGGGCCGGCCGGGACGCCCTGCGCGCCCTGCTCCGGCGCTGGTCGCGGACGGCCGCCCGGATGGCCGCGGGGGAGCCCGCCGACGAGTTCGAGAACCAGGTCGCCCTGGACGCCGGCCCCTGCTCGCTCACCGTCACCTTCGGCTTCGGCGCGGGCCTGTTCGAGAAGACCGGCCTGACCGGCGAGCGCCCGGCCGGGCTGGAGCCGCTGCCCGCGTTCCCGGCCGACGCGCTCGACCCGGCGCGCGGGGACGGCGACCTGTTCGTGCAGATCGGCGCCGACGACGCGCTGGTGGCCGTGCACGCCCTGCGGGTGCTGCAGCGCCAGGCGGCCGGGACGGCGGCGCTGCGCTGGCAGATGTCCGGCTTCGCCCGGACGCCCGGCGCCACCGCCGCCCCGATGACCGGGCGCAATCTGATGGGCCAGATCGACGGCACCAACAACCCCCGGCCCGGTGAGGAGGGCTTCGCCGCCAAGGTGTTCGTCACCGCCGGGGGAGAGCAGCCGGCCTGGCTGGCGGGCGGCTCGTTCCTGGTGTTCCGGCGGATCCGGATGCTGCTGGACAGCTGGGAGGCGCTGCCGGTGGACCGCCAGGAGCGGGTGATCGGTCGGCGCAAGTCGGACGGCGCCCCGCTCGGTGCCCCCGAGGGCGCGGGCGAGCGGACCGCGGTGGACCTCGCCGCCCAGGGGCCGGACGGATCGCTGGCCGTCCCGTCGGACGCGCACATCCGGGTCGCGGCGCCGGCCGCCAACGGCGGGGCGGCCATGCTGCGGCGCGGCTTCTCGTACCACGACGGGCTGCTGGCCGACGGCTCCCCGGACGCCGGGCTGCTCTTCCTCGCCTTCCAGGCCGACCCGCGCAGGGGGTTCACCCCCGTGCAGCGCAAGCTGGCCCGGGGCGACGGCCTCTCCCGCTTCCTGCGGCACGAGGCGAGCGGCGTGTACGCCGTCCCGCCGGGCGCGCCGCAGGGCGGGTACGTCGGACAGGGCCTGTTCGGCTGACCTCGCCCGACGGCCCCGGCGTCCACCACGCGTACCGCCCGCTCCCACGGAGCGGAACGCGATCACGGGAGCGGGCCGAAGTGGTTAAGGTGACTCCTTTCGGCGTTCCGCCGTTCTCTTCCCACAGGTCCCGTTCCCCTTGGAGGCGTCATGTCGGCAACCCGCTACACGTACCTCGGGCCGGCGGGCACCTTTACCGAGGCGGCCCTGCGCACCCTGCCGGAGGCGGCGACCCGGGAGCTGGTCCCGATGTCCTCGGTGCAGCTGGTGCTGGACGCGGTGCGCGGCGGTGAGGCGTCCGGCGCGTTCGTGCCGATCGAGAACTCGGTCGAGGGCGCCGTCACGGCGACCAACGACGAGCTGGCGGCGGGCGCGCCGCTGATGATCTACCGCGAGGTGCTGCTGCCGATCACCTTCGCGCTGCTGGTGCGGCCGGGCACGGCGCTGGCCGACGTGAAGACCGTGACCAGCCACCCGGTGGCCCAGGCGCAGGTCCGCCGCTGGCTGGCCGCCAACCTGCCGGACGCGCACTGGGAGTCCGCCGCCTCGAACGCCGACGGCGCCCGGCTGGTGGCCGAGGGCCGGTACGACGGCGCGTTCGCGGGCGAGTTCGCGGCGCCGATCTACGGGCTCGACCCGCTGGTCAAGGACATCGTGGACGCGCAGAGCGCGACCACCCGGTTCGTGCTGGTGGGGCGGCCCGGGCGGGTCTCCTCGCCGACCGGGGCGGACAAGACCTCGATGGTGGTCTGGCTGCCGGACGACCACCCGGGTGCGCTGCTGGAGCTGCTCCAGGAGTTCGCGGTGCGGGGGGTCAACCTGATGCGGATCGAGTCCCGGCCGACCGGCGAGGGGCTGGGCAACTACTGCTTCCTCATCGACTGCGAGGGGCACCTCAGCGACCGCCGGGTGGCCGAGGCGATGATGGGCCTCAAGCGGATCTGCCCGCAGGTGCGGTTCCTCGGTTCCTATCCGCGCGCCGACCAGCAGGCGTCGCGGCACCCGCGGCCCGGTACCTCGGACGCGGATTTCACCGCGGCCTCGGACTGGCTCTCGCGCTGCCTCGACGGCCGCGGGGACATCTGAGCCCCGAGGCACCCCCGACACTCCGGACATCCGGGCGCCATTCACCGGCCAACTGTCCTTTTCGAACCGTTTTCCACCCCGCCGGGCGGCCGTCCACAGGGCGGCCGCCCCGGTGCGGGGCTTGTCCACAGGGGCGGTCACTGTCCACAGGTCCGAGTTATCCACAGGCCTGGGGATGAGTCGACAAACCGGTATAGCCACTGCACGTTTCGGTCGGATCATCGGTTTGCGTCGCAGAGATGACTAATCGGACCAGAGTCACCCGGGTGCCAGCAAATCACCCGTCCGAGTGCTTCAATTCGCTCACCCGGGAAGGTCAATTCAGGTTTGAAACGTGAATTCCTCGGTTCGGTCCGTTGTCCACCGGAGCCGCCCCACGATCCACAGGCCACGGCCCCAGCCTGTGGATAACTGCCCCCCGAGCCGTTGTCCACCAGGGTTATCCACAGGCTGGGGAGAGTTATCCCCAGGGAAAACCGGTACCGGTGGACAGGTCCCCGCCCGGTAGGCTTGGGCCCGTGATTGACCTTCGCCTGCTCCGTGAGGACCCTGACCGAGTGCGCGCCTCGCAGCGCGTCCGTGGCGAGGACGTCGACCTGGTCGACGCCCTCCTCTCCGCCGACGAGCGGCGCCGGTCCTCGGGCACCCGCTTCGACGAGCTGCGCAACGAGCAGAAGTCGCTCGGCAAGCTCGTCGCCAAGGCCCAGGGCGAGGAGAAGGCCGCCCTGCTCCAGCGCACCAAGGAGCTGGCCGCCGAGGTCAAGGCCGCCGACGCCGAGCAGACCGGCGCCAAGGAGGAGGCCGAGCGCCTGCTCCGCTCGCTGGCGAACCTCATCGACCCGGCCGCCCCGGTCGGCGGCGAGGAGGACTTCGTCACCCTGGAGGAGATCGGCACCCCGCGCGACTTCGCCGCCGAGGGCTTCGAGCCCCGCGACCACGTCGAGCTGGGCCAGCTGCTGGGCGCGATCGACACCGAGCGCGGCGCCAAGGTCGCCGGTGCCCGGTCGTACTACCTGACCGGTGTTGGCGCGCTGCTGGAGCTCGCCCTGGTCAACATGGCGATCGCCCAAGCCACCGCCGCCGGCTTCACCCCGATGATCACCCCGGCCCTGGTCCGCCCGGCCGCCATGGACGGCACCGGCTTCCTCGGCCAGGCCGCGGAGAACGTGTACTTCCTGGAGGGCGACGACCGCTACCTGGTCGGCACCAGCGAGGTCCCGCTCGCGGCGTACCACATGGACGAGATCCTGGACGCCGAGAAGCTGCCGCTGCGCTACGCCGGCTACTCGTCCTGCTTCCGCCGGGAGGCCGGCACCTACGGCAAGGACACCCGCGGCATCATCCGCGTCCACCAGTTCGAGAAGGTGGAGATGTTCGTCTACACCACGCCCGAGGACGCCGAGAACGAACACCGCCGCCTGCTCCAGTGGGAGAAGGACTTCCTCAACGCCCTCGAACTGCCCTACCGGGTGATCGACGTCGCCTCCGGCGACCTCGGTGCCTCGGCCGCGCGCAAGTTCGACATCGAGGCCTGGATCCCCACCCAGGGCAAGTACCGCGAGGTCACCTCGACCTCCAACACCACCGAGTACCAGTCGCGCCGCCTCGCCATCCGGATGCGCGAGGAGGGCAAGGTCCGCCCGCTGGCCACGCTGAACGGCACCCTGGTCGCCGTCCCGCGCACCATCGTGGCGATCCTGGAGAACCACCAGCAGGCCGACGGCTCGGTCGTCGTCCCCGAGGCGCTCCGCCCCTACCTCGGCGGCCGCACCGTCCTGACGCCGGTCAAGTAGCGCCGGCACCGGCCGGTTCCGGCACCGGAACCGGCCGGCACCGCGGCGACGCGGACGCAGTAACGAAGCAACTCCC
The DNA here is from genome assembly GCF_042749955.1 of Kitasatospora sp. NPDC059462. Classification (NCBI taxonomy): domain Bacteria; kingdom Bacillati; phylum Actinomycetota; class Actinomycetes; order Kitasatosporales; family Streptomycetaceae; genus Kitasatospora; species Kitasatospora sp. NPDC059462. Next base: position 32,341 of record NZ_JBHYUU010000039.1, read on the forward strand.
GGGAGACCACGGCCCATGAGCACCACCGACCCCAGCCCCGTCTCCCCCGCGAACGGCAACGGCCTGCCCTTCAAGCTGGTCGCCACCGACCTCGACGGCACCCTGCTGAACAGCGTGGAGAGCGTCTCGACGCGCAATCGCGCGGCGCTGGCCGACGCCACCGCCGCCGGGGCGCTGCACATCATCGTCACCGGCCGCTCGGCCGGCTGGGCCCGCCCGGTCTTCGACGAGATCGGCTACCGGGGCATAGCCGTCTGCGGCCAGGGCGCCCAGGTCTACGACGCGGGCGCGCACAAGCTGCTCACCTCGCTCACCCTGGACCGCCGGGTGGCCGCCCTCGCGATCGAGCGGATCGAGGAGGAGACCGGCCCGCTGGCGATCGCCGCCAACCAGGACGGCCTGGACGGCGACGTGCTGGCCGGCCCCGGCTACGAGCTGCTGATCGGCTCCGACCTGCCGGTCGTCCGGGCCGCGAAGGACGAGCTGCTCACCGCCCCGATCAGCAAGCTGTACATCCAGCACCACGGCCTGACCGACGACGCCCTCGCCGACGCCGCCCGTCGGCTGGCCGGCGACCTGGTCGGCGTGGTGATGGCCGGCGCCGGTGTGGTCGAGCTGCTGCCGCTCGGCCTCTCCAAGGCCACCGGGCTGGCCGTCGCCGCCCATCGGCTCGGCGTGAAGGCCGCCGACACCATCGCCTTCGGCGACATGCCCAACGACGTGCCGATGTTCGGCTGGGCGCGGTACGGCGTCGCGATGGCCAACGCGCACCAGGAGCTGCTCGCGGTGGCCGACGAGGTCACCCTGAGCAATGACGAGGACGGCGTCGCGGCCGTGCTGGAGCGGCTCTACCCGGCCGGGCTGGTCTAGGTCCTCTCTCTCGGATCACGCCAGGCGGTCCGACGTGATCCGAGAGAGAGGGCCTGGGGCCCGTCTCCGCCGGGTGAACGTCCTTCCCGTCCCCGCCGGTTCAGCCGTTGGAGTGACCCTGCGGTGAGCCGCCGCGGCGAAGCCGCGGGTCGGCGGGGGTGCGGCCGCGTTCGGCGGCCGGGCGGCCCCGGTGGAGTTTGTATGCTCCCAGGGTTGCCCGCTTCCGCCCTGAGAGGTGCGCGCCATGTCAGTCCAGTGGGGCCAGAGCCCGCCGGATCCGGCGGGGCGGCGGCGTGCCGACGGCGGCGGACTCCGGACCGAACCCCCCGAGGACGCCCCGGGGATCCCGGTGCCGCGCACCGGCGGCCGGGCGGAGGCCCGCCGGGCGGCGCAGAGCCGCACCGCCCAGAACCGCACCGCCCAGAACCGCACAGCCCAGGGCCGGGCCGTACCACCGACCCGCACCGGCCAGGGCCGGACGGTGCGCGACCGCGGCGACCGCGGCGACCGGTCCCGGCGGCGGGCCGCCCCGCAGGGCCGGTCGCGCGACGCCCGGCGCGGCGCCCGGCGGCTGATCGCCTGGTCGGTGGCCGGAGTGCTGGTGGCCCTGGCCGGCGCCGGCGGCGCGGTGTACTACCGGCTGAACGGCAACCTCCGGTCCTTCGACCCCGACGCCATCGCCCGCGACCGCCCGCCCGAACCGAGCGCCGACGCCCACGGCCACCGGCCGGTCAACCTGCTGCTGATCGGCTCCGACTCGCGGGCCGGGGGGAACGCCGACCTCGGCGGCGGCGACGAGGGCGGCGCCCGCTCCGACACCACGATCCTGCTGCACGTCCACGCCGACCACCGGCACGCGGTCGGCGTCTCGATCCCCCGCGACGCCCTGGTGACGATCCCCCGTTGCAAGCTCCCGAACGGCACCTGGACCCGGGAGCAGCCCGGACAGATGTTCAACTCCGCTTTCTCGGTGGGCAATTCCGAGGCCGGCAACCCCGCCTGCACCCAGAACACGGTGGAGAAGCTCACCGGCATCCGGATCGACCACACCATCGAGGTCAACTTCGCCGGGTTCGCCGCGATGACCGGCGCCGTCGGCGGCGTCGACGTCTGCCTGCCGAACGCCGTCCACGAGGGGAACATCAACCCCAACCTGGGCCGCAAGGGCAAGGTGGTGCTCGCCAAGGGCCGCCAGCGGGTCTCCGGGCAGCAGGCGCTGGACTACGTGCGGCTGCGGCACGGCATCGGCGACGACTCGGACGTCGGGCGGATGAAGCGTCAGCAGGCCTTCCTCGCCTCGCTGCTGGCCAGGATCAAGAGCAAGGGGCTGAACCCGGGCACCCTGCTGCCGCTGGCCGACGCCGCCACCCGGTCGATGACGGTCGACCCCGGCCTCGACTCGGCGGCCAAGCTGGTGGACTTCGCCCTGACGCTCAAGGACATCGACCTGCACGAGGTCAAGTTCCTGACCACGCCCTGGCGTTACAACGGCCCCCGGATCGACCTGGTGCACCCGGCGGTCGACACCCTGTGGCGGACCCTGCAGGCCGACCGGACCATCGACGGCCAGGACGCCACCGGCCACCGGCAGGACGCGCCCGCCGAACCGTCCCCGCCCCCGGCGCCCGCCGCGCCTCCGCCGTCACCGCCGCCCCCGCCCCCGCCCCCGACGCTCGGGGCCGACGGCGCGCCGATCCGGGTCACCGTCCACAACGGCACCGGCACCCCCGGCCTGGCCGCCCGGGCCGCCGAGATGCTCCGGGCGGCCCGGGTCACCGTCGCCAAGGCGGCCACCGCGCGCGGCCCCGCCCGGCCGGCCACCACCACCGTCGAGTACGGGGCCGGTCAGCGGGCCGACGCGCAGAAGGTCGCCGCGCTGTTCCCGGGCGCCGCGCTGGCGCCCGGGCGGGGAGCCGGGATCAGCGTGCGGCTCGGTCTGGACTACGCCGCCGGGGCCGCGGGCGGCGCGCCGGCACCGGCCACCGCCCCGGCCGCCGCGGTGCCGCCCGGCGCCCCGGCACGGCTGCCCGCCGCCGTGGTCGGCGAGGCACGGTCCGCCGACGACGACATCTGCAGCAACGTCTCCTACGGCTGACGCCCCGGCCGGAGCGCGACCGGAGCGGGCCGGGCCGCGGCCAGAGCGGGCCGGCCGGGGCGCGGGACTCAGAGCGCGGAGCGGATCCAGCCGTCGACCAGCCCGGTGAGGTCCTCGTCGGCCTGGCCGTGGCCGACCACATGGGTGCGGATCACGTCCCCGCCGCCGCCGAACAGGCCGCCGCGCCGGTCCGCCTCCAGCACCACCTCGACCTTGCCCTCGGTGGTCACGAAGCTGACCTCCAGCGAGTTGCAGGCGTGCGCGTACTGCGGCGCCGAGGAGTACTCGATCTCCTGGTAGAACGGCAGCGTCTGCCCGGTGCCGCGGATGTGCCCGGCCTCCAGGTCCGCCGAGCGGAACCGGAAGCCCAGCTGGAGCAGGGTCTCCAGGATCCGGCGCTGCACCGGCAGCGGCTCGACCTCCAGCGGGTCGGAGTCGCCCTTGTCCAGCGCGCCCGCGATGTCGACCTCGGTGCGCACCCCGAGCTGCATGCCGTGCAGGTGCTGTCCGGCGATGGTGGTGACCGGGGTCTCCCACGGCACCTGGACGGCGAACGGGATCGAGCGGTTCTCGCCCGGCGCCAGCTTCAGCGGCGCGGTCACCGAGAAGCGCGCGAACGGGTACACGCCGGTGCTCTCGCCGTCCTCGTGCTCGATCTCCACCCGGGCGACCAGGGTCAGCGTGATCCCCCGGATGTCCGCCTCCACCGTCCCCCCGGTCAGCTCGACCGTGCCGGCCATCGTCCCGCCGGGCTGCACGACCGGCGTGCTCAGAACGGTGTCGACGCCGGGACCGCCGACGCCCAGGGCACCGAGCAGCTTCTTGAAGACCATGCGGACGCTCTCCTCGCATCAAGGGGGTGTGGACCGGTCCCCGTCGTCACCGGATCGCCGGTCGTCCGGAGGAACGCCAGGGTGACACGGACGGTTCCCGCGCCGTTCGACCGCAGTTGTAGGATGACCGGGCAAGCAGTTGTAGGATGACCGACGACCGAGGCCTCGCACGGCCCCGCACCCGGGGAGGAGCCCGCCATGAGCAGCGCGCACAGCGCCCACAGCGCCCACGACACGCTGCAGACCGCCGGCCGCCGCTCCCTCGTCGACACCGCGATCGAGCAGCTGCGGGAGCAGCTGAGCGCCGGCGTCTGGCCGGTCGGCTCGCGGATCCCGACCGAGCACGAGCTCGCCGAGCGGCTCGGCATCGGGCGCAACACCGTGCGCGAGGCGATCCGGGTGCTGGTGCACGCGGGCATGCTGGTCTCCCGGCAGGGCGAGGGCACCTTCGTGCGCTCCACCAGCGATCCGGCCGCCGTGCTGCGCGGTGTCCAGCGCTCCGGCGTGCGGGACGTCCTGGAGGTCCGCGCCGCCCTGGAGGCCGAGGCCGCCCGGCTGGCCGCGCTGCGGCACACCCCCGAGGACATCCGGCGGATGCGGGCCGCGCTGGCCCGCGAGGCCGAGGTGATCGCGGCGCACCCCGAGCGGGCCGGCCGCGAGGCGACCGTCGAGCACGACCTGGAGTTCCACACCGCCGTCGTCGAGGCCGCGCACAACCCGGCGCTGACCGAGGTGTACCGCTACTTCGGCGCCTCGGTGCGCGAGTCGATGCGCACGGCGTTCGGCGACCACGACATGCCCGAGGTGGTCGTGGCGACCCACCAGGCCCTCGTCGACGCGATCGAGAGCGGCGACCCGGACCGGGCCGAGCGGGCGTGTCGCGAGCTGCTCGCCGAGCCGACCGCCGCCGTCGAGCAGCTCCTCGCCGCCATCGCCGCCCGGAAGTGAACGGGCCGAGGCCCCCGTTCCCCGCTCCCCGGGTGTGCCCCCGCACGCCTCGAACTCCACGAAAGCAGCACCACCCATGGCCGTCACCCGTGCCCAGCAGCCGGTTGTCACCACCACCGCCGGCTCCGCGCCGCTCCCCGTCCGCAGCCGGCTGGCGCACCCCGCACTGCTGCTGACCGGCATCGTGCTGGTCGCCCTGAACATGCGCGCCTGCCTGGCGGCGGTGTCGCCGATGGTGGCCGAGATCCAGCACACCTTCGGGCTCTCCGCCACCGCGAGCGGGCTGATCACCACCGTGCCGGTGCTCTTCCAGGGCGTCGGCGCCCCGCTCACCCCCCGGCTGACCCGGCGCTTCGGCACCGAGCGGGTGGTGCTGGGCGCGGTGCTGGTGCTCGGCGCGGGCGTGCTGCTGCGGGTGCTGCCCTCGGTGGCGGCGCTGTACGCCGGGTGCGTGGTGATCGGTGTCGCGATCGCCGTACTGAACGTGTCGATGCCGGGTCTGGTCAAGCGGGAGTTCCCGGGCCGGGCCGCGGCGATGACCGGCGTCTACTCGACCACCATGCTGGTCGGCGCGACCATGGCGGCCGGCCTCTCGGTGCCGCTGGAGCACGCGCTCGGCGGCGGCTGGCAGGCCTCGCTGGGCTCCTGGTCGGTGCTGGCGCTGGTCGCGGCGGTGGCCTGGCTGCCGCAGGTGCTGCGGGCGCGGGCCGCCCGCACCGCCGCCGCCCCGGGCGCGCCGGGTGCCTCCCCGACCGCCGCCCCGGCCGCCTCCGCGCGCCCGATCGAGGGCATCTGGCGCTCGCCGCTGGCCTGGCAGATCAGCCTGTTCATGGGCATCTCGTCGCTGCTGGTCTACACCCTGGTCGCCTGGATGCCGACCATCCTGGCCGACCACGGCATGGACCGCGGCGAGGCCGGCCTGGTCTTCGCCTTCTCCAACCTGGTGCAGGTGGCCGGCGCGTTCCTGGTGCCGCTGTTCGCCGGCCGGATGACCAGCCAGCGGGCGCTCGCCGTCTCGATGGCCGCGCTCAACGGCCTCGGCATCGCCGTCCTGCTGATCGCCCCGGTGCCCGGTGCCTGGGTGTCGGCCACCATCCTCGGGGTCGCCCAGGGCGGCTCGCTCGGCCTCGGCCTCGCCTTCATCGTGCTGCGCACCGACAGCGTCGCCGGCGCCGCCCAGCTGGGCGGTATGTCGCAGGCGGTCGGCTATCTGGTCGCGGCGGCCGGCCCGGTCGGCGCCGGCGCCCTGCACCAGCTGACCGGCGGGTGGACCACGCCGCTGGCGCTGATGCTGGTGCTGGCCGCCGTGGTCGCCGCCGCGGGCTGGGGCGCCGGCCGCAACCGGACGCTCTGAGCCCCCGCGCAGCCGCCCCCGCGCGCGCGTCGGTGTCCTACTCGTCCGACGCCAGGGTGAGCCCGGCCAGCCGCACCGAGGCCGCCGCGGTCGCCCCCACGACGACCACCAGCAGCAGCGGCACGGCCAGGCCGAGCGAGACCGCCGAGGTGAGCGAGCCCTCGGCGGCCACCGACTCGGCCACCGCCAGCCCCCACTGCTGGACGCTGAGCGTGCGGGCGCCCTCGACGAAGTTGCCGACCAGCGACTCCCACACCAGCGCGTACGCCAGCCCGGCCACCACCGCGTGCCGGGTCACCACCCCGAGCAGCAGGAACAGCGCGCTGTACGCGGCCCCGGCGACCAGCGCGGCGGCCGTGTAGCCGAGCGCCAGCCCCTCCTTCGTCCCGTACATCAGCAGCCCGGCGAGCAGGACCGGCACCGCCGCGAACGCCCAGGTGGTGCCGATCGCGACCACCAGCTTGGTGGTGATGATCTTCCACCGCGGCAGCGGCTTGGCCAGCAGGTAGACGATCGAGCCGTCGTCGATCTCGGTGGCGATGGCGCCGGTGCCGACGACCAGGCCGAGGATCGGCAGCAGGGTGCCGAGGCCGAGCTTGCCGAGGACGTTCACGACGAGGTCGTGCTTGTCGCCGCTGGACCCGGCGGCGATCGCCGAGACGACCAGCAGCAGGGCGGGGACCACCAGCAGCAGCAGGCCGCGGCGGCGGCCGAGCAGGCCGCGCAGCGTCAGCCTGGCGACGGTCGGGTTCATGGTGGGTCGGCCTTCCTGAGGTCCTTGGTGGTGGGTGCCGGTCGGCGGGGCGGTGCCCCCGCTGCGCGCCGCTAGGCGGAGACGAGGTAGGAGAACACGCTCTCCAGCGACTCGTCCGCCGGTGCCACGGTGTACAGCCGGATCCCGGCCCGCTGGGCGACCTTCGGCAGCAGCGTGGTGAAGCCCTGGAAGTTCACCGCCTGGATGCGCAGGGCGTTGTCCTGCCGGTCCAGCTCGATGCCGGAGGTCGACGGGTCGGCGATCAGCGCCGCCGCGAGCCGCCGGTCGTCGCTGGAGCGCACCAGGTAGCGGTGCGGGCGGTCGGTCATCAGCCGGCGGATCTTCCGGAAGTCGCCGGAGGCGGCGTGCCGTCCGGCCACCACGACCTCGATGTGCCGGGCCAGCTGCTCGACCTCCTCCAGGATGTGCGAGGAGAACAGCACCGTCCGGCCGTCCGAGCCGAAGCGCCGCAGCAGGTCCATCAGCTGGAGCCGCTGGCGCGGGTCCATGCCGTTGAACGGCTCGTCCAGCAGCAGCACGGCCGGGTCGTGGACCAGCGCCGAGGCCATCTTGACCCGCTGCTTCATGCCCTTGGAGTAGGTGCCGGTCCGCCGTTCCTGGGCGTACTCCATCTCGACCAGGGCGAGCGCCCTGCGGGCCGCGGCGCCCGGGTGCGCCAGCCCGTGCAGTTCGGCGTTGGCGAGGACGAACTCCCAACCGGTCAGGTAGTCGTACATCGACTCCCGCTCGGGGACCAGACCGATCTGCCGGTACACCTGCTGGTTGCGCCAGATCGGCGCGCCGTCCAGGGTCACCGCCCCGGTGGACGGCGCCAGGAAGCCGCTCATCATGTGGATGAGGGTCGACTTCCCGGCCCCGTTCGGCCCCAGCAGGCCGGTGATGCCGGGGCCGATCGCCATGCTGACGTCGTTGACGGCGACCACGTTGCCGAACCAGCGGGAGACCTTGTCGATGGTGATGGTGGCCATGACGCCCTCTCAAACGTTGCGGTAGCGGCGCAGCAGCAGCCGGTACGAGCCGGCCACCATCGCGGCGGCGACGGCGGTGAACACCAGCAGGCCGAGCCCGCCCGGCGCGTGCAGCCGCTCGGCGCCGGTGCCGAGGTCGAACAGCTCGTTGGTCAGGCTCTCCACCAGCCCGCCGGGCGACAGCAGCACCGCCCACTGCGCGGAGTCCGGGAGGTTCTCGTCGAAGCCGACGGTCGTCATGCTCATCCCGACCACGACCGCGACCACCGTGGTGCTGATCGCGAGGTAGCCCATGATCGCGGCCACCCCGAAGCCGCGGCGGGGCGTGGCGGCGGCGATCACCACCGCGACCGAGGTCGGCACCAGCGCGTAGAGCACCGCCGCCACCAGGCCGTAGAAGAAGTGCTCGGTCTGGTCGCCGAAGTCCAGCTTGATCAGCAGCGAACCGGCGTACAGCACCACCAGCGGCGCGAGCATCAGCAGCAGCTGGGCGCAGGCCATCGCTCCGAACTTGGCCCGCACGTAGTCGGCGCGGGTGATCGGGCGGGAGAAGTACAGCGGCACGGTGTGGTGGCGCAGGTCCCGGGAGAACAGCACCGGCGCCTGCGAGGCGAGGAAGATCGAGACCACCAGCCCGATCGCGCTCAGGTACTGCGCGTAGTCCACCGGGAGCCGGTCGGACGCGGTCATCAGCGCGACCGCCACGATGATCAGGGCCGGCACGGTGGCCGCGCCCAGCACGATCATCGGCAGCACCTTGGACTTGCCGGACCGCCCGAGGCCGTAGGCGGCGCGCAGGCTCTGGGTGAACAGCGAGCGCGCGGCGTACGCCCGGCCGAGCCGGGGCCCGGTGTAGCCGCGGTAGCCGATGTCGTGGATGACACCGGTGTCGGCCGACCGGAACTCAGGAGGCAGCGACATCTGCGGTACTCCCCTCGTTCTCCGTCGTCCCCGTCGTGTCCGTCGTGTCCGTCGTGCCCGTCGTGTCCGCGTCCCGGGTGAAGAGTTCGGCGACCCGGTGCCGCCGTTCCTCCAGCCGGACCAGCCCGAGCCCGAGGTCCGCGACCGCGTCCCGGATCGCGTCGTAGGTGTCGTCACCGGCCAGCCGCACCAGCAGGACCCGCGTGCCCTCCGGCTCCACCGAGAGGCCCCGCGCCGCCAGCCGCTCGCGCACCGCGGCGCCCGCGTCCAGGCCGTGGTCCTGCGGGTGGTCCGTCACCTCGACCGCCAGGGTGGCCGTCGTCCCGGTGAAGGACGCGGTGGACGAGGAGCGCAGCAGCTTGCCGCCGTCGATGACCACCAGGTGGTCGCAGGTGCGCTCCAGCTCGCCGAGCAGATGGGTGGTGACCAGCACCGAGATGCCGAAGTCGGTGTACACCCGGCGGATCAGCGCCAGCATGTCGTCGCGGCCCACCGGGTCCAGCCCGTTGGTCGGCTCGTCCAGCAGCACCAGCTTCGGGTCGTGCACCAGCGCCTGGGCCAGCTTCACCCGCTGCTTCATGCCCGTCGAGTAGCCGCCCATCGGGCGGTAGCGCTCCTCGTAGAGCCCGACGTGCCGCAGCGTGTCCGCCGTCCGCTCGCGCGCCGCGGCGGCCGGCAGCCCGGCCATCCGCGCCATGTGCACCACGAATTCGGTGGCCGAGACGTCCGGCGGCAGGCAGTCGTGCTCCGGCATGTAGCCGACCTGCTCGCGGATCTCCGACCCCTGGGTGGCGATGTCCAGCCCGAGCACCCGCCCGGTTCCGGAGGTCGCCGGGGCCAGCCCCAGCAGGATCTTGATGAGTGTGGACTTGCCCGCCCCGTTCGCCCCCACCAGACCGACCACCCCGGGCTCGACCTCAACGGTCAGCTGATCGAGGGCGGTCACCCGGGGGAACCTCTTGGTGAGGCCGTCCGTCTTGATGACAGTGGACACGGCCCTCACCGTAGTGCCCGCCCCCGTCTCCGGTCATGAGCTGCGATGAGGACCCCGCCTGCTGCTCCGGTATGACGGCGCCGCCCGCTTCCCCTAGGGGATCACCGCTCCCGCCCCGGGGGGCGGCGGCCACCGCACGCCGCCCCCCGAGCCGTCGTCAACCCAGCTGCGCGAGGCCCTCGGTGGCGATCCGCTCGAAGACCGCGAAGTCATTGGCGAAGATCGAGTCCGGCACCGGCCAGTGCACCACCAGCTCGGTGATGCCCAGCTCCCGGTAGGTGCCCGCCCAGTCCACGAAGGCGTCCAGCGAGGCCAGCGGCCGCTCCGCCGTCGAGCCCTGGAGCAGCATCTTCTCCAGCGTCGCGACGTCCCGGCCCTTCTCCTCGCAGGCGGCCGTCAGCTTCTCGATCTGCGTCGCGACGACCGCGGGCGCCTGCTCGGCCGGCACGTCCGCCGGTCCCTTCGGATCGCCGTAGGTCACCCAGCCCTGGCCGTACTCGGCGGCCAGCCGCAGGCCGCGCGGTCCGGCCGCGGCGACGTAGAACGGCACCCGGGGCCGCTGCACGCAGCCGGGGATGTTCCGGGCCTCGACCGCCGAGTAGAAGCTGCCCTCGCGGGTCGTCGCGTCGTTGCGCAGCAGCTCGTCGAGCAGCGGCAGGAACTCCCCGAAGCGGTCCGCCCGCTCCTTCGGCGTCCACGCCCGCTGGCCCATCGCCGTCGCGTCGTAGCCGGTCCCGCCGGCCCCGATGCCGACCGTCAGCCGCCCGCCCGAGACGTCGTCGAGGGTGATCAGGTCCTTCGCCAGGGTCACCGGGTGCCGGAAGTTCGGCGAGGTCACCAGGGTGCCCAGGCGGAGGCGCTCGGTGGCGGTGGCGGCGGCCGTCAGGGTCGGGACGGCGCCGAACCACGGCTCGTCGCGGAAGCTCCGCCACGAGAGGTGGTCGTAGGTGTACGCGGCGTGGAAGCCGAGGTCCTCGGCCTGCCGCCAGATCTTCTGTCCCTCGCCCCACCGGTGGATGGGGAGGATCACCGTGCTCAGTCGCATGCTCCCGACCCTATGGTCTGCGGTGCGCGACCGCCGGTGCGCGCGGGCTCCGTGTCGGGTTCAGCGCGGCAGCCAGCTCAGCAGGGCCGCCGCCGTGAACACCGCGCCCGCCGCCAGGCAGACCGCGCGCCGGGTCAGCCGCCCGGAGCCCGCCGGGGGCCGGGGCTGCGGGACCGGGGCCAGCAGCGCGTCCGCGAAGGCCCGGGCGGTCGGCGGGCGGTCCGCCGGCTCGACGGACATCGCGGCCCGCAGCAGCAGGGCGACGTCCGGCGGGAGCTCCGCTGCGGCCGGGAGCGGCGGCAGCGTCGAGGCGGCCGGCCCGTCGGTCATCATGGCGGTGGCGCGTCCGCCCGGGCCGAACGGCTTCTGCCCGGTCAGCAGCTCGTAGGCCACGACGGCCAGCGCGTACACGTCGGCCCTGCCGTCGAACCCGCCGGTCTGGAAGGCCTGTTCCGGCGCCATGTAGGCGGGCGTGCCCGTGGTCACCGTCAGCCCGGACGCGTCGGCCAGCCGCTTGGCGCTGCCCAGGTCCGCCACCAGCACCGCGGCGGGCGCGGGGCCGGTGGCGAGCAGCAGGTTGGACGGCTTGACGTCGCGGTGCACCACGCCCGCCTCGTGCAGGACCTGGACGGCGTAGCCCGCCTCCGCGGCCAGTCGCAGCGCCTCCTGCGGGTCGCACCGCCCGACCAGGTCCGCCAGGGTGCCGCCGCGCACGAGGTCCATGACGAAGAAGGGCCGGTCCTCCTGCACCCCGACGTCGTGCACCCGGACCACCCGCGGACTGGCGATCCGGCGCAGCAGCCTCGCCTCCGCCAGGAACCGCTCGCGCACGTCGGCGTTGGCGGCCCAGTTCTCGGCCAGCACCTTCACCGCGACCTCGGTGTCGAGCTCCGGATCGTAGGCCTTCCAGACCGTGGCGAAGGAGCCGGCTCCGAGCCGCTCCAGGAGGAGGTAACGACCGAGCTTGCGCATGTGGCAGCATTCTGCCGGAGTCGGGGGGAGCGTGGAACTCCCGTTCGACGGGCGGGGTGCCGGGCGGGACGAACGGGGGGATCCGGGTGTTCGAGGAGGGCGAGCTGGAACGGCTCGTGGAGGCCGCTCGGGCGGGGGACCCGGGATCGATGGAGCACCTGCTGGCCAGGCTGCGGCCGGTGGTGCTGCGCCGCTGCTCGCGTTTCCTGCCCCACCACGCCGACGCGGAGGAGGCCGCGCAGGACGCGCTGCTGTCCATCAGCACGCACCTGGGCGGGTACGGCGGCCGCGGCTCCTTCCTGGGCTGGGTGACGGTGATCGCCTCGAACGCCGCCCGGTCCACCTACCGCTCGATGCGCCGGCGCGCCGAGGACAGCCACGCCGACCTCCCCGAGTCCGCCGACCCGCGCACCACCAGCGTCATCGCCGGGACCCGGCTCGACCTGATGGAGGCGCTGGCCGCGATGGAGCAGCAGCACCCCGCCCTGGTGGAGGCCTTCGTGCTGCGCGACCTCGGCGACCTGACCTACGTCCAGGTGGCCGAGGAGCTGGACGTCCCGTTGGGCACGGTCAAGGACCGCATCCACCAGGCCCGCCGCTTCATGCGCGAGCGCCTGGTCACCGGACCGTGAACGGCCGTCCCCCGGCGGGCGGCCGCGCCGTCGTCCGGCCCCGGTCCGCCGTCGCCGCCCTGCTGGCGGCCGCCGCGCTCGGGCTGGCGACCGGCCGCTTCGTCCTGCCACCGCCCCCGGCGCCACCGCGCACCCGGCGGCGCGGCCGACCGCCGCGGTGTCCGCCGGGTCCGTCCCGACGCCCGCCTCCCCGGCCTCCGGCTCCGCCTCGCCGACCGGCACGACCGGCGCGACCGGCGCGACCGGCACGACCGGCACGACCGCCGCGACCGGCGCGACCGGGCCGATGACGACCGCGAACCTCCTGGGACCCGCGGCGTTCCGCCCGGACGTCGACACCGGCCGGATCCACGTCACCGACCGGTACGGCGACGGCAACTACGCCAACGCGGCCTGCACCGGCGAGAAGACCTTCACGCAGACCCTCGGCGGGCCCGGTGCCCACTTCCGCGGACTGCTGACCGGCACCCGGACCGCGCCGGACGACCCCACGCGGGCCATCGACCGCGCCGACCAGGTCGCCCTGGAGGTCGCCGCCGAGGCCCCGAGCCCCGCCCTGGCGCAGAACTTCGCCGATCGCCTGCTGCTGGAGGAGGTGCCCTGCCAGCAGGAACCGCCGGGGCACTGGGTCTACGGAAGGACCACGACGCTGCAGCTCGCCCCGGACGTCACCGCGAGCTGGATGGGCGTCTACCAGGGAACGCTCAACACCACCGGCCGAGCGCCCGAGGGCGAGGAGCCCTGCGGCGGCGTCGCCGTGCTCCGCAGCGGCCGCCACTACGGGATCCTGGAGGTCTCCGCCTGCCTGGGCACGGCCGCGATGGACCGCGTCGTCAGGGCCGCTCTGTCACAGCTGTGAAACAGCCGGTCGGGGGGCCAACTTTCCCTCCTCCGGCGTCATCACCCCGGTTGTACGAGGACGCAGCGGGCGTCCCGACCAGCAGGGGGACCAGATGACCGAGAACCGTTCCGTCCAGCAGACGTCCGTTCGCCGCCGCAACCGGCTCGCCGCCGTGGCCTGCTTCGCCGCCGCCGTGATCACGGCCGGCGTCGTCGGCACCCAGTCGGCCACCGCCGACGGGGCCGCGCGCACCGCCGCGCCCGGCACCGCGGCCGCCGCGCCCGGACTCGGCTCCACCGGCCTCGTCCAGAGCGAGGACTTCCGGCGGGGCCCGAACCCGGTCGGCGCGACCGTCGCGCTGGACGGCCGCCAGGGGCTGTCCGCGTGCTCCGGCGAGGAGACGATGCGCGGCCTGACCAAGGACCGGGCCACCGCGTACGCGTCCGTGACCTGGACCTTCGACACCGAGGGCGCGCTGAACGAGACGGCCGCGAACGCCCCCACCCGGGCGGCGGCCGACACCTGGGAGAAGCAGCTCGTCGCGCTCGTCCAGGCCTGCCAGGACGAGCCCGCCGGCCACTGGTACTACGGCGCGGCCCACACCCTGACCGCCCCCGGCGGCACCGCCCGCTGGTACCTGTCCTACAACGGCGACGGCGTCGTCAGCGGCGGGGCCGCGGTCCTGCGCAGCGGCACCCGGGTCGGCGTCGTCGAGCTCGTCGACCGGTCCACCGGTACCCCGGGCCGCGTCGAGGACCTCGTCGGCGCGGCGCTGAAGCGCCTCTCCTCCTGAGGGACGGCCCGCTCCGCCCGCACGGCCGGGCGGAGCGGGCCGGAACCCCGAAGGCGGGGGGGTCGCCCGGCCCGCGGGAGGGGGTCAGGGGTGGGGGCGCTGGGCGGGCAGGCGCAGGGAGTGGGCGGGGGTGGTGCGGCGGGCGAGGTCGGCGAGGGTCTCGAAGAGGATGTCGCCGATCAGCACGGGTTCGCGGGAGGGCGGTGGGGCCTGCTCCTCGGGGAGGGGCGCGGGCTCGATCTCGATCTCGTCTCGGACCTGGCGAGTTCGCATGGCTCTTCCTGCCGACGGGGTGGCCGAGTGGGTCCTGCCCGGTCGGGGGCGGTGGGACACCCCGGAAGCGGGCGGATCGGCCGGAACTGGCGCAGCGGGGGCCGAAACGTGCCGCGGTGATCACGACGGGGACGGAACGGGGACGGGCCGGGGACCGGACGGGGACGGGGAGTGGGGGGCCGCGTCGGCGGTGGGCGAAGATGGAGCGGTGACCACACCGCACACCGCTCCCCCGACCCGGCTGATCGCCACCGACCTGGACGGCACGCTGCTCTGCTCCGGCGGCACCGTCACCGAGCGCACCGCCGCCGCGCTGGCCGCCGCCGAGGCGGCCGGGATCCAGGTGGTGTTCGTGACCGGCCGCCCGCCGCGCTGGATGCAGCAGGTGAGCGCGCACATCGGCGGCCACGGGGTGGCGATCTGCTCGAACGGCGGCGCCGTGGTGGACGTGCGGCGCGGGGCGCTGCTGGAGTCGTTCCCGCTGGCGGCCGAGGACGCGCTGGCGGTGGTGCGCCGGCTGCGCGCCAAGCTGCCGGGCACCGCGTTCGCCTTCGAGTACCCGGAGGGCTTCGCCCGGGAGCCCGGTTACGAGGTGCGGATGTGGGGGCAGGACGAGAACCACCCGGTCGGCCCGGCCGAGGAGCTGCTCGGCCCGGGCGGCGCGGTGCGCGGGCTGTTCAAGCTGCTCGCCAAGCACCCGGACCTGGACCCGGACAAGCTGCTCGCCGAGGCCAGGGACGCCGCCGGGGAGCTCGCCGAGATCACCCGCTCGGCGCCGATACCGCTGCTGGAGATCAGTGCGCCCGGCGTCACCAAGGCGAGCACGCTGGCCCGCTGGTGCGCCGGGCGGGGGATCGACCGGAGCGAGGTGGTGGCCTTCGGCGACATGCCGAACGACCTGGAGATGCTGGCCTGGGCCGGCACCGCGTACGCCGTGGCCAACGCCCATCCGCAGGTGCTGGCGGCGGTGCCGCTGCACACCGTGAGCAATGAGCAGGACGGCGTCGCCGCGGTGCTGGAGGAGATCCTCCGGCACCGCGGCGAGTGAGGGCGGCGGCGGCCGCCGTTATCCGAAGCGGCCGTTGACGTAGTCGGCGGTCCGCTGGTCGCGCGGGTGGTGGAAGACCTGCTCGGTCGGCCCTGCCTCGACGATCCGGCCGGGGGTGTCGTGGGTGGCCAGGAAGAACGCGCAGCTCTGCGACACGCGCTGGGCCTGCTGCATGTTGTGGGTCACGATCACGATGGTGAGCCGGCCGCGCAGCTCCTCGATGGTCTCCTCGACCCGGCGGGTCGAGGTCGGGTCGAGCGCCGAGCAGGGCTCGTCCATCAGCAGGATGTCCGGCGAGACCGCCAGCGACCGCGCGATGCACAGGCGCTGCTGCTGGCCGCCGGAGAGCGAGCCGCCGGGGGCGTCGAGGCGGCTGGCCACCTCGTCCCAGAGGCCGGCCTGGCGCAGGCTGGTCTCCACCAGGTACTCGCGCTCGTCCTTGGACACCTTGATCCCGGCGAGCTTGAGCCCGCTGGAGACGTTGTCCTTGATGGACATCGCCGGGAACGGGTTGGGCCGCTGGAACACCATGCCGATCCGGCGGCGCACCTCGGCGGGGCGACGGCCGGGGCGGTAGACGTCGTCGCCCTCCAGCAGCACCTGGCCGGAGAGCGCGGCGCCGCGGACCATCTCGTGCATCCGGTTGAGGATCCGCAGGTAGGTGGACTTGCCGCAGCCGGACGGGCCGATCAGGGCGGTCACCTCCCCGGCGGGCATGGCGAGCGAGACCCGCTCCAGCACCTTGCGGGAGCCGAACCAGGCGGAGACGTCGCGGGTCTCCAGCCCGGCCAGCACGGGCTCCTGCTCGTAGCCGTCGTAGTGCGCGTCCTGCGGGTAGAGCAGCTTCCCGTCCTGGCCGGCGTAGTCGGCGGCCGGCAGCGTCATCGTGGTCTCGTCGGCCCCCGGGGCCTGGTCGTGCGGCAGGTCGGTCATCGGTGCATCCGTCATCGGTACGGTCCTCCGGGCGCGCTTCAGTAGAGGTTGGGCAGCAGGGCGGCGGCGTTCTCGTAGACCGCCCAGAGCAGCGCGCCGATCACCGGCGCGAGGCTGAGGTAGGCGGCCGAGCGGTGCCAGTACCGGGCCAGGACGACGACCGCGGTCACCGCGCCGAGCAGGCCCAGCGTCCACAGCTGCAGCGTGGCCAGCACGCCCTTGTCGGCGGCCAGCGCCTTGTCGTACGGCACGGTGGCGGGACGGCCGCCCGGGTTGGCCACCGGGTCGTTGTCCAGCCGGGCGCCGATCATCACCGTGGAGCGCGGGATCCAGTCGGAGTCGCTGGTGACCAGCACCAACCGGTTGCGCACCGGGTCCGCGATCGGGTGGTCCCCGTCGCCGTACACGTTGACGGTGTAGGTGAACTTGCCCTGCCCGGTGGTGGCCTCGATCTTGTCGCCCACCCGCAGCTTGGTCAGTTCGGCGAACGGCGCCCCGAAGGTCGCCCCGCGGCCGAACAGCACCGCGACGCCGGTCTGTCCGGGCAGCGCGGTGTCCCGGCGGTGGCCGGGACCGCGCATGAGGTCCCGGCCGGTGGTGCCCTCCACCACGACCACCTGGTGCAGGCCGATCGCGGGGATGTCCAGCAGGGCGACGGGGGAGCCGTCCGGCGCCTTGCCGGTCGGCGCGGTCGCCTTGCCGAGCTGGTCGCGGAAGGACTTGTAGGCGGTGGACTGGAAGTGCTTCTGCTGCACGTGCGAGAGCGTGAACAGGTAGCCGACGAAGCCCATGGTGATCGCCGCCAGCAGGCTCACCGCCCAGGCCCCTTGCAGGAACCGGACCCGCTTGGCCGTCCGGCCGGGGCCGCCGGAGGCGGAGCCGGACCCGGCGCCCTCGGCGGCGGGCGCGGGGTCGGCCGCCGGGGCCGGCGCGGACTGCGCCGGCCCGACGGGCTTCTCCAGGGCGGGGGCCGTCATGACCGGCCGCCCGTCTGCGAACGGCGGCGCAGCAGGCGGCGGCCGAGCAGCGGCGGGACGATGACGACGGCGAGCAGTTCGAGCGCGGTGAGGGTGCTCAGGGTCCAGTCCTCCGGACGGCCGGCGACCTCGACGACGTCCGCCGCGACCTCGGTGCCGGCGCCGCTGCGGCCGCGGGCGACCACCTGGCCGGTCTGCGGGTCGACGACCTGCTCGACCGCCTGGTCCCCGCCGTCGCCGGCCGGCGCGTTCGGGTCGGCAGCGTCGGCCGCCGGGGCGTTGGGGGCGCCCGCCGCACCGGTGCCCGCGGCGCCGGCGCCGCCCGTGCCACCGGCCCCAGCTCCAGTCGAC
>NZ_JBHYUU010000040.1:0-49813 GCF_042749955.1 Kitasatospora sp. NPDC059462
CATCGACCGGACAACCTACAAGGCCACCATCAGCATCAACATGCTCACAACCGACCCTTGACGCAGCCCAGACCGCCCCTAACTGAACGGCGTTGGTTCTAGATGTAGCCCTCGCGGACCGCGTGGGCCACCGCGTGCGCCCGGTTGCGCAGCTGGAGACGGGTGGTCAGACCGTGCAGCACGTTCTTGACGGTCCGTTCCGAGTACGACAGCCGGGCCGCGATCTCCCCGGTGTCCCACCCCTCCGCGACCAGTCGCAGCACATCGGACTCACGCTCCGACAGGCCCGTCGGAGCCTGCCCCGGCATGCCCTGCACGGACCGCTGCAACCGGCCCACCTGGGCGATCAGCCGCCCCTGCAGATCCGCCGGCAGATCACCGTCGCCCCGGGCCGCGGCCAGCACCGCCCGGCCCAGCCGGTCCGGCGTCGCCTCCCGGCGCCACAGGATCGCCGCCACCCCGCACTCGACGGCCTCCATCAACTCGGTCTCGCGCAGCCGCTCGACCACCAGCACCACCCGCTGCCCGGCACCGCGCACCAGCCGGCGCAACGCCGCCGTCGCGGCCGCGTCGGCCGACTCGGCGACCAGCACCGTCACCGTGCCCGGCGCGGGCGCACCCGTCGGGTCCACCACCGCGACCCCGGGAAAGCGGCGCAGCTGCGCCTCGGCACCCGCACGGGAGAGCGGATCGGCGGCCTGGACGGCGACCGGCACCGTCGAGGTGCGGGCCGCCGGGGCGACGGCCGGCCGCGTGGTGCCCGCGGCACCGCGCACCGCCTGGGCGGCGGACGTCTGGGCGTGCGCGGACGCCACGGCGGCCGTGCCCGGCACGGCCCCGGCGACGGCGACCGCACGGGGCGCCACCGGGCGCTGCGGCGGCACCGTGCGCGTGGCGGACGCCGAAGCCCGCACCGCCGTACCACGGCGGTCGTACTCGGTGTGCAGAACAGTCAAATCTGGCCCCCTCCTGGAGAAGCCGGCCCGGCCACCCGGTGGACCCCGAACCCTGGGGCATTGCGCCCCACCCGGGACGGCCGGCCGTTTCGACGGCGATCCGGGAGCGCTGCCCATGCCCCGGAAACTGCCTCCATGCTTCCCGCCCGGGCAGCCTCCCGGCCATCGTGGTCCACCACGAGATCGGGCCCGCCGGGCAGTCCCCGCCGATCGGCGGGGGCAACGGATCGGGCCCCGCCGGTGGTCAAAGGGGCGGGCGCACTGCCCCCGGGACAATCGGAGCGCGCCCTTCCGGGCCGATCCGCGACACCACCCGGGTTCGCCGGGACCCGTCGTGTCACGGGGAGAACCGGACTCACCGGTAACGCGTGGTTAGCACGTCAAGCCGATTTCCCGGTACAACGGCGGATACTGCCCTTTCGGACCAGGACAGGCGGCCGGGAAGGGCAGAAGGGGAGAGAGGGGAAACCGGGGATGCGCACCACCACGTCCACCCGGCTCGCGGAACGCGAACCACAGCTGCGGCAGATCGCGGACCGGGCCGCCGCGGCCCGCCGGGGCACCGGCCACGTCCTGCTGATCACCGGCGCCATCGGCACCGGCCGCACCGCGCTGCTCGCCGAGGCCGCCCGCCGCGCCGCCGCCGACGGCACCACCGTGCTGCGCGCCCGCTGCTCCGCCGAGGAGACCGCCACCCCCTACGCGGCCGCCCGCCAGCTCTTCGACACCGGCCCCACCCCCGCCGGCCCCTACGGCCACTGGGGCGCCGCGGCGGCCGCGGACCCCACCGCCGCCGCCGACCCCGGCACCTACGCCGGCACCGCCGAGGCCACCCTCTGGTCCCTGCTCCGCCTGCACAGCACCCACCACCCGCTGCTGCTCGCCGTCGACGACATCCACCTCGCCGACGAACCCTCCCGGCGCTGGCTGCGCCAGGTCGCCCGCCGCATCGACCGGCTGCCCGCCCTGCTGATCGCCACCGAACACCGCCAGGCCACCCTCGACACCCCGCCCGGCCGCTTCGCCCGCGACCTCACCCCCGACCTCGCCACCACCCTGCGGCTCGCCCCGGTCAGCACCCCCGCCGCCGTCCGGATCGCCCGGCAGCACCTCGGGCCCGGCACCCCCGCCGGCCTCGCCGCCGACTGCGCCCGCGCCAGCGGCGGCAACCCGCTGCTGCTCACCGCACTGCTCGCCGACCTCGCGACGGACCCGGCCGACGGCGACGGCCCGCACGGCGAGGGCCCGCACGGGGAGGGCCCGCACGGGGAGGGCCCGCACGGCGAGGGCCCCGGCGGACACCGGCCCGGCACGCCCGACCTGCCCGCCACCCTCCCCGAACGCTGCGGCGCCCTGCCCGGCGGCGCCTTCGCCGAAGCCGTCGACGCCTGGCTGCACGGCGCCGGCGACCACGCCGTCACCGTCGCCCGCGTCCTCGCCCGGATGCGCGAACACCCCGCCGCCGACACCACCCCCGCCCCCGGAACCCCGCCCCTCGACCCCGTCCCCCTGCTCGCCGACCTCACCGGCGCCGACCCCGGCCGGCTCACCGGCTGGCTCGCCCACCTCACCCTCCACCACCACGTCGACACCCCCGGCCCCGGCCACTGGCCCCGCTTCGCCCACCCCCTGCTCGCCGACGCCGTCCTCACCGGCCACGCCCCCGGCCACCGCGCCGAAGTCCACCTCGCCGCCGCCGAACACCTCCACCGCACCGGAGCCCCCGACGAGACCGTCGCCGGCCACCTCCTGCTCACCCCCGCCCCCACCCCCCGCTGGGCCGCCGACACCCTGCGCCGCGCCGCCCGCCAGGCCGCCGAGGCCGACCACCCCGCCGACGCCGCCACCCTGCTGCGCCGCGTCCTCGCCGAACCCCTCAGCGACCGCCAGCGCGGACTGCTGCTCACCGAACTCGGCAGCCTCGAAGTCACCCTCGGCCCCGCCGAACGCACCGTCGGCCTGCGCCACCTCGCCGAAGCCGTCCACCTCCAGCAGACCGACGAGGGCGTCTTCCGCGCCGCCAACACCCTCGGCGCCGTCCTCGCCACCCGTGGCGACACCACCGCCGCCATCGAGCTCATGGACGAACTCGCCCACCGCTTCGTCGACCAGGAGGACCTCCTCCACGCCGTCCAGGCCGCCACCGCCCAGATCGCCGCCCACGACGGCCGCAGCTGGCTCCAGGTCGTCGAAGGCGTCCAGCGCCTCGCCGCCCGCACCCCCCACCGCCTCGCCCCGCCCGCCTTCGCCCTGCTCACCGAATTCGACGCCACCAGCGGCCTGCTCTCCGCCACCGAGGTCACCGAACGCATCCGCGAACTCGACGACGCCCCCGTCGACCCGCTCTGCCGCTCCTACCTGCTGGTCTCCCTCGCCACCCTCTCCCAGTGGGCCGACCTCCTCGACCAGGCCGAGGAGATCGTCGCCCGCGGCTTCGCCTGCTACCGCGGCGGCCCCCTCGACCCCGGCTACCAGTGCCTGCTGAGCGTCCGCGCCGAAACCAGGATCATGCGCGGCGAGTACCAGGCCCTCCTCGACGACTACGCCCTCACCGCCCCCGGACCCGCCCCCACCCCCGCACCCTCCGCCGCGCCACCCGCCCCCGCCCTCCTCCCGCCCACCCCCTGGGGACCCCCCGGCCTGCCCCGGCTGCACACCTGGGGCGCCCCCGGCCACCACGCCACCCCCGGCCCCTCCTGGTGGACCACCACCCCCGTCCCCCGCCCCCTCCCCGACGACACCGCCCCCGGCCGCTACGCCGAACTCCTCGGCCAGCAGAACGCCCACCTCGTCGCCCAGAGCGTCATCGCCCTCGTCGAGACCGGCCGCCTCTGGCAGGCCCACGGCCTCGCCCGTGCCGTCGCCGCCGACCGCGCCCAGGACTCCTGGGAGTGGAACGAGTACCTCTACGCCCGCGGCCTGCTCCGCCTCGCCTCCGGCGAACCCGCCGAAGCCCTCGCCGACCTCCTCGAATGCGGCCGCCGCCAGGGCGAACGCCAGGTCCGCAGCCCCATCGTCACCCCCTGGCGCTCCGTCGCCGCCGAATGCCACCTCCTCCTCGGCGAACCCGGACCCGCCGTCGCCCTCGCCGAGGAGGAACTGCGGCTCGCCCGCGTCTGGGGCACCCCCCGCACCGTCGGCCGCGCCCTGCGCGCCCTCGCCGCCGCCACCGGCGGACGCCACGGACTCGACCTCGCCGCCGAAGCCGTCCACCTGCTGCGCACCGCCGAGATCGACACCGAACTCATCCCCGCCCTCATCACCTACGGCCGGCTGCTCGCCGACGGCGGCCGCCGCGGCGCCGCCCGCCGCGCCCTGCGCGAAGCCGCCGGACGCGCCGAACGCCTCGGCGCCGTCCGCCACCGCGCCGCCGCGCTGGAATCGCTGCGCGCCTCCGGAGCCCGCATCGGCCGCGCCGACCACGCCGGGGCCGAAGCCCTCACCGACAGCGAACTGCGCATCTGCCGCCTCGCCGCGGCCGGGCACTCCAACGCCGAGATCGCCGCCATGCTCCACCTCGCGGTCCGCACGGTCGAGACCCACCTCACCAACAGCTTCCGCAAACTGGGCGTGCGCCGCCGCCTGGAACTGCCCGGTGCCCTCGACGCCTGACCCGCCCGACGCCGAAGCGGCCGGCACCCGGAGAACCCGGGCCCGGCCGCTCCGCCGTCCTCCCCCCACCACGGCACGACGGTCAGGACGCCGGCACCAGCGCCGCCATCTCGTCCACCGCCCGGGCCAGCTCCGCCGCCGGATCCGCCCCGTCCGACACCCACGGCTGCCACGTCAACGCGCGCAGGTACCCGTCCACCGCCAACGGCAGCCGACGGACCACGATCGGCTCCGTGGTCGGCCCCGGCCCGGCCGAGCGCAACCGCACCAGCAACCCCGGCACGTTCGCCGACGGCGGCAGCGGCGCCGAACCCACGAACACCGCCAACTCCTCCAACTGCGGCCACACCCGCGGCGGCTCCGGCACCGGCACCGGCACCGGAGGAGCCGGCACCTGGACCGGCGCGGGCTTCTCCCGCACCGACACCGGATCGGACTTCCCCGGGATCCCGGTCCCCTTGGGTGCCCCGGGCGGCCACAACAGCACCACCGCCCCGTACAGGGCGGCCACGATCCCCGGCCACCACGCCCCGCCGTAGCCCGCGAAGTGCAGCCCCAGCCCCACCGCACCGGCCCCGCACGCGGCGATGTTGCGGGCCGACCCCAGGTACCGCAGCAGCCGCCCTCCCCCCTCGCCGTCGCCGTCGCCGTTACTGGTAGCCACGGATCTCCTCGAACGCGCCGTCCAGCGAACCCGTCCCGTCGAACAGCTTGCCGCTCGTCAGATCCGCGATCCCCTGCAACTGCGCCTTCGCCGCGTCACCGAACAGGATCGGGAACACCCGCACCGACCTCAGCGCCGGCGACAACCCCGCACGGAACGTCTTGAAGTCCTGGTCCGACGCGCCCTCGTTGCTCTGCCCGTCCGTCATCACCACGATCGAGGTGAACCGGTCGTCCTTCGCCGCGGCCTGCTGCCGCTCGATCACCCGGTACGCCTCCTCCAGCGACGAGTACACCGCCGTACCGCCCTCCGCCGACAACGCCTGCACATCCGCGTTGATCGACGCCAGCTCCTGCTGCGCCGCCGCACCCGCCGGAACGGTGTGCGTCTTCGTGGACTTGACCTTCGAGGCGAACGAGATCAGCGTGACCTCCTCGCGGTCACGGAACCGCCGCACCCCCCGGGAGTCGTCCGACCCGGTCAGCCGGCCCATCGCCGACTTCAGCGCCGCCAGCCGCTCCCCGGTCATCGAACCCGAGGTGTCCAGCACGTACACCGTGCGCGAGGGCCGCCGCAGCTCGTTCTGGTACGAGGCCAGCAGCTGGTTCGCCACCGCCAGACTGCCCGGGAACGGCAGCTCCCGCCGCCGGTCCGTCGGCACCCCCGCCGCCGGAGCCACGCCCGCCGTCACCGGGTGGCGCAGCGTCTGCTCCGAGATCCGCTTCTGGACGTCCTCCTTCAGCAGGTACTCGGTCAGCCGGCGGAACGACTCCTGCTCCCGGGGCTGTGCGGAACTCAGCAGCGTCAACGGGTAGCTGGCCGTCACCACGCCGTCCGCCGGACGCACCACCGTGAGCTGCTGCTCCGGCGGCAGCGTCTTGTTCAACGACATCAGCACCGACTCGTAGTTCACCAGCGCCCCGACCGAACCCGCCTCGGCCTGGGTATACGCCTGGGTCAGCCAGCCGGACGACCCGGACGTCAGCTTCTGCCCGGCGAAGAACTGCTTCAGCTGCGGCGTCGCCTTCACCACGTCCGCCTCGGTCAGCGCCGCGTTCGCGGCCGAGAACGCCGAGGCCACCGCCACCAGCCCGGAGAAGCCCGAGTTCGACCGGGAGGGGTCCGCCATGCCGTAGGACAGCTTCCCGCCGGCCGCCGCCTCGGCGAGGTTGCCCCAGGTCACCGACGAGCCGTCCCCCCAGCCCAGCTCGCCCAGCACCGAGGAGCGGATCCCGAACGCCACCGGCGACGTCATGACCGGGCTCTCCGACAGCAGCTTCGGCCGGCTCTTCTCGTCCAGCCGCAGGTACTGGTTCGACGGGAACCAGAGCGCGTCGTACTTCCCGTCCGCCGCGCCGCCGGAGACCGCCTCCGCGCCGTCCAGCGAACCCGTCCAGGAGAACTGGACGGTCACCCCGGTCTCCTTCTGCGCCTCCGCCAGGATCGGTGCCATGTCCTGCAACTCGCTGCCGGCCAGGACCCGCAGCACCCCCGCCTGCGCGGTCGGGGCCGGAGGTCTGGTCGGGTCCGGCTTCGGTGCGGCGGACGACGTGCATGCCGTCACCATCGCCGCCAGCACCGCCAGTCCGGCGGTCAGCCCCCGGACCCCGCCCCGCTGCTTCCCCGCCATCGCGGCCTTCCCTGTCGCCATGTCTCCCGCTCAGTTCTTCGTCGCGACTTCGGTCAGCTTCTTCAGCACGTCGTACACCGGGACGGCGGCGTGGCCGATCCCCGACCGGTTCAGGTCCGGCGACAGGTGGAACGAGTCGGCCCGGCTCCTGAGCTGGGCGCCGAACGCCGTGACGTCCCCCTGGATGCGGAAGCCGTGCCGGGTCGCGGCCTCCCGCAGCTTGGTGTTGCTCTGCAGCAGCCCGGCCAGCTTCCGCCCGCCCGGGCTGAACCCGACCAGCGTGTGGTCCGAGAAGATCGTGGTGTCCGGGTAGAGCACCACCGTGTCGTCGGGAGCCTTGTTCTGCAGCACCAACTCGGCCGCCTCCGACTCGTACACCAGCGACAGCGGCCGCCCGACGCCCGAGGTGAAGCCCTTGAACAGCAGGTCGGTGGACTGCTGCTTCTCGCCCTGCTTGACGATCGCGGTGTGGAGCAGGTCCTTCACCTTCTCCACCTCCGCGTCGCTCGACACCGGGCCGTTGTTCTCCAGGGAGGAGAGCAGCGCCAGGTACATCGCCCCGGAGGAGGAGTCGTTGGGGTCGGTGGTGGCCATCATGATGCTCCCGCGCAGCTCGCCCTGCGACTTGCCGCCCGAGAGGTCCTCCCACGTCCTGCCCTTGCGCAGGGCGTCCAGGTAGACGTCCATCTTGAAGTTCCACACGTGGGTGGCGGGGTCCAGGACCGCCATCCCGCCGGCCTCCAGCGCCTTGGCGGTCGCCTCGTGGGCCACCACCACCAGCGGCGAGTAGAACGGTGCCGGGCTCAGCTCGGCGATGCCCTTCTTCTCCCGGATCTTGTCGGCCGGCGCCTTGCTCGCCGGGAACGCGAAGTCCTGCCCGTCCAGCTTGTCGACCATCTGCCAGGAACCGACGGGCAGGGTGTTCACGACGAGCCCCTGGGCCGCCAACTCGGCCTTGACGTCCTTGTCCTGGAAGAACTCCTGCTTCTCCGAGCCGATGAGACCGGTGATGGTTTCGGTCTTCTCGGTCTTATCCGACGGTCGCAGCAGCGCGAACGCCACCCCGCCGAGCAGCGCCAGTGCCAGCAGCACCCCGAACGCACGCTTCATGCCGGACGATTCCCCCTCGTCGCACGTTCTCCGTCACGCCGGGCACCTCACCCGGGTGACGAGCGTCCCGCCGTGCCACGAGCGCCGGCCGAAGTGACGGTGAACCAGGGGTGAACACCCCTTCACGGAATCGCATCAGGGGACGGGTGGCGGCGAACGCCGGGGAACCTCTCGCACGCCGGTCCGACGTTGTGTCAGATTGTTCAACTCTCCTTACGGCAACGGCCATCCCGTTGTCCGGACCCGCATCGACGTTACGCGTCGGTAATGCCTACTCTCAGCACTATGCGCCGAGCAAAAATCGTCTGTACCCTCGGGCCCGCCACCGACAGCTACGACCAGATCAAGTCCCTGGTCGACGCCGGGATGGACATCGCCCGATTCAATCTGAGCCACGGCTCCCACATCGAGCACGAGGAGCGCTACCGCCGGGTCCGCAAGGCCGCGGACGAGACCGGCCGCAGCGTCGGCGTGCTCGTCGACCTTCAAGGCCCGAAGATCCGCCTCGGGGCGTTCACCGAGGGCCCGGTACTTCTCGAACGCGGCGACGAGTTCACCATCTCCACCGACAACGGCGTCGAGGGAGACCAGAACGGCTGCGGCACCACCTACCCCGGCCTCGCCGGGGACGTCACCGCCGGCGAGCGGATCCTCGTCGACGACGGACGGGTCACCCTGGAGGTCGTCGAGGTGGCCGGACCGTGGGTCCGCTGCGTCGTCGTCGAGGGCGGCCTGGTCTCCGACCACAAGGGCCTCAACCTCCCCGGGGTCGCCGTCTCGGTGCCCGCGCTCAGCGAGAAGGACATCGCCGACCTGCGCTGGGCCCTGCGGGCCGGCGCCGACCTCGTCGCGCTCTCCTTCGTCCGCAGCGGGCAGGACGTCGAGGACGTCCACCGGGTGATGGACGAGGAGGGACGCCGGGTCCCCGTCATCGCCAAGATCGAGAAGCCGCAGGCGGTGGAGAACCTCGACTCCATCGTCGACCGCTTCGACGGCGTCATGGTGGCCCGCGGCGACCTCGGCGTGGAGATGCCGCTGGAGGACGTGCCGATGGTCCAGAAGCGGGCGGTCGCCCTGGCCCGGCGGAACGCCAAGCCGGTCATCGTGGCGACCCAGATGCTCGACTCGATGATCAACTCCTCGCGGCCCACCCGCGCCGAGGCCTCCGACGTCGCCAACGCCGTCCTCGACGGCACCGACGCGGTGATGCTCTCCGGCGAGACCTCGGTCGGGAAGTACCCGTCCGAGACGGTCCGCACGATGGGCCGGATCATCGAGGCCGCCGAGCAGGACATCCTCTCCGCCGGACTGCCCCCGCTCACCCCCAGCAACAAGCCCCGCACCCAGGGCGGCGCCGTCGCCCGCGCGGCCGCGGAGATCGGCGACTTCCTGCACGCCAAGTACCTGATCGCCTTCACCCAGTCCGGCGACACCGCCCGCCGGCTGACCCGCTACCGCTCGCCGATCCCCGTCCTCGCCTTCACCTACGAACCGGCCGTCCGCAGCCAACTCGCCCTCACCTGGGGCGTGGAGACCTTCCTCGGCCCGTTCGCGCCCACCACCGACGAGATGGTCGAACAGGTCGACGCTGCCCTGCTCTCCCTCGGCCGCTGCCAGAAGGGCGACATCGTCGTCATCACCGCCGGCTCCCCGCCCGGCCTCGCCGGCTCCACCAACCTCGTCCGCGTCCACCACGTCGGCACCCTGGACGACTGACCCACCACCCCGGTGCGGCCCCTCGGCGGGGGCCGCACCGGCGTCAGTGCTTCGGGCCGATGTGGGTGTCCATGAGGGCGACGGACTCCTTGCGGGCGATGGAGATGTTGACCTGCCCGGTGGGGCGGGGGACCGGGGCCGTCCAGCGGACGCCGACGGCGTCGAGCGTGTCCGTGAAGAGGCGGACGATGTAGGTCGAGGTGTTGGTGAAGAAGTAGCGCGGGTACTCGTGGCGGCGGACGACGCTGTCGACCCGCCTCGTGGCCCAGTTGGTGATGCGGCAACCGTCGGAGTGGATCAGGCCGCGCAGGAAGTCCCACGGGTGGGCGTCGACGATCTCCTGCTGCCAGGGCTCCAGGGCAATGGTGCGCTCGTGCTTCTTGCCGGGGCCGTGCTGGGGGAAGTAGCAGGTCAGGTGTTTCGATTACACCTTGATGTTGTGACAGCCGGGTTTTCGCACGCGGCAGGGAGTGAGGGCGGGGAAGACCTGGCGTACGGCGGATTCGGCGGAGTCCATGATCCCGGGCCACTTGTCGTCGCACGTGATGAACAGGCTCGGGATCTTGTGCTGTGCGGGGTGGCTGATGTGGCCGTCGCCCAGGTAGAGCCCGAGCAGGTAGGAGTACGCCGATCTGTTCAGTGCGTCTCCGAAGCAGTGGAAGCAGGTGGACTGCTTGCGGCCGGGAAGCTGATCGTGCTTCGCGAGGTCCTGGTGCTTCCACCAGGAGACGGTGCCGCGCGGGGCACCCAGGCGGCGAGCGGTCTCCGCGGTCCCGACGCCGCTGCGCATGAGCTGGACGGCTTGCTCGCGCATCGATGGTTCGTGCATGTGCACGATCCTTGGGCGTTATCGGAAGAGTGTCGGGCAAATGGCTGACCGCTCACTCGAACGAGTGGGCGGCCACAACCGTTGCACTCAATCCGGCTACCTTCGATTCGAAGGAAAGTGCCCCGAGTGGGATTCGAACCCACACTTTATGGTGTTTGAGACCATTGCCTCATGCCAATTGGGCTATCGGGGCCTATGATTCGAAGGTGGTTGCCTTCGCGTCATGTCTCAAACATACCGTGTCTAGGTACCCTCGTGCATGCAGTACCCCGCCGGAACGAGGAGCCCCGTGAGCACCGCCGACGAGCAGGCCGAGCCGCTTGAGACCGATTCGCCCCAGATCACCCGGATTGTGATCGCCGAGGACGAGGCGCTGATCCGTCTCGATCTGAAGGAGATGCTGGAGGAGGAGGGGTACACCGTCGTCGGGGAGGCCGGGGACGGAGCGACGGCGGTCCGGCTGGTGCAGGAGCTGAAGCCGGATCTGGCGATCCTGGACGTGAAGATGCCGGTGCTGGACGGGCTGTCCGCGGCCGAGCAGATCCATGAGCAGCACCTCGCGCCGGTGCTGATGCTGACCGCGTTCTCGCAGCGGGAGCTGGTGGACCGGGCGCGCGACGCCGGGGCGATGGCGTACATCGTCAAGCCGTTCTCCAAGAGCGACCTGGTGCCCGCGATCGAGATGGCGGTGTCCCGGTACACGGAGATGCGGACGCTGGAGGAGGAGATCGCCGATCTCACCCAGCGGCTGGAGACCCGGAAGCTGGTGGACCGCGCGAAGAGCGTGCTGCAGACCAAGTTCGGGCTGAACGAGCCGGCCGCGTTCCGGTGGATCCAGAAGACGTCGATGGACCGCCGGATGACGATGGCGGCGGTGGCCGAGGCGGTCATCGAGGAGGGTGCCGCGCAGGACCGCAAGAAGGCCGAGGAGGCCGCGGGCGGCGCGGAGTAGTCGTACGAGCCGCAGGGGCCCGGCGCACCTGGTGCGCCGGGCCCCTGCGTGTGCGGGCGCCGGTCAGTCCTCGCCGAGGTAGGCCTTGCGCACCGACTCGTCGTGCAGGAGGTCGGCGCCGGTGCCCTTCAGGACGATGGAGCCGGTCTCCATGACGTAGCCGCGGTCGGAGAGCGAGAGCGCGGCCTGGGCGTTCTGCTCGACCAGCAGGATGGTGGTGCCGTCGGCCTTGAGCTCGACGATGGTCGCCATGATCTTCTGCATCATCAGCGGCGACAGGCCCATCGAGGGCTCGTCGAGCATCAGCAGCTTGGGCCGGGACATCAGGGCCCGTCCCATGGCGAGCATCTGCTGCTCGCCGCCGGAGAGCGTGCCGGCGGCCTGCCGGCGCCGCTCGCCGAGGATGGGGAAGAGGCCGTAGGCCCGTTCGACGTCCTTGGCGATGCCGTCGGTGTCGCTGCGCAGGAAGGCGCCGAGGAGCAGGTTCTCCTCGATGGTCATCCGCGGGAAGATGTGCCGGCCCTCGGGGGAGTGGGCGAGGCCGAGGGCGACGATCCGGTGGGCGGGGACGGCGTCGAGCGGCTGCCCGTCGAAGGTGATGCGGCCGGCGGTGGGCTTGAGCAGGCCGGAGAGGGTGCGCAGGGTGGTGGTCTTGCCGGCGCCGTTGGTGCCGATCAGGGTGGTGACCTCGCCCTGGTTGACGGTGAAGCTGATGCCCTTGACGGCCTCGATCTTGCCGTAGGCGACGCGGAGGTCCTGGACTTCGAGGAGTGCGGTCACTGGTCGGTCTCCGTAGCGGGGGCGGTGCCTTCGAGCGGGGCGCCGAGGTAGGCGGTGATGACGCGTTCGTCGTTCTGGACGGTCTCGCGGTCGCCCTCGACGATCTTCTGCCCCTGGACGAGCACGGCGGTGCGGTCGCAGAGGTTGAAGATGAAGCGCATGTCGTGCTCGATGACGAGGACGGACACGCCCCGGTCGCGGATGGCGAAGACGAGTTCCTCGGCGGCGCGGGTCTCCTGCGGGTTCATGCCGGCGGTGGGCTCGTCGAGGAGCAGCAGGCCGGGGTCGGAGGCGAGCGCGCGGGCGATCTCCAGCTTGCGCTGCTCGCCGTAGGGGAGGTTGCGGGCGAGGTGGTCGGCCTTGCCGGCGAGGCCGGTGAACTCCAGGAGTTCCATGGCCCGGTCGCGGCTCTCGGCCTCGGAGCGGCGGAAACCGGGGCCGCGCAGGACGGCGGAGAGCAGGCCCTGGCGCATCCGGCTGTGCCGGCCGACCTGGACGTTCTCCAGGACGGTCATGTTGGCGAAGAGCCGGATGTTCTGGAAGGTGCGGGCGATGCCGGCCTGGGTGACGAGGTGGGGCTTGGGCGGCAGGACGGTGCCCTGGTAGGTGACGGTGCCCTCGGTGGGGACGTAGAGGCCGGTGAGGCAGTTGAAGAAGGTGGTCTTGCCGGCGCCGTTGGGGCCGATGAGGCCGATGATCTCGCCGCGGCCGACGGTCAGGGAGACGTTGTTGACGGCGGTGAGGCCGCCGAAGCGCATGGTGACGCCGGAGACGTCGAGCAGGGGTTCGGCGGAGCCGGGCGCGGCGCCGGCGGGGGCGGGGGCGTCGGTGGTCGTCATCGGGGGGTCACGCCCCTGCCTTGGTGAGGGCGACGCTGTCGCCGGTGGACTGGGCGGGGAGGGCGGCGGCCTCGTGGAACTCCAGCTGTTGGCGCCGGTTGGGGATGAGGCCTTCGGGGCGCACCCGCATGAGGACGATCAGGGCGATGCCGAAGGCGAGCAGCTGGTAGTCGGCGAGGAATTCCAGCTTCTTCGGGATGAGGAAGAGGAGGGTGGCGCCGGCGAGGGGTCCGCTGATGGTGCCCATGCCGCCGAGGATGACGGCGGCGAGCAGGAAGGCGGAGTTGGGCGGCAGGGCTTCGGCGAAGGTGTACTGGTCGGGCGTGACGGTGTAGCTGACGTGGGCCTGGACGGTGCCGGCGAGGCCGGCGAGGCAGGCGCCGAGGGCGAAGGCGAGGAGCTTGAGGCGGAAGCCGTTGATGCCCATGGCCTCGGCGGCGGTCTCGTCCTCGCGGATGGCGACCCAGGCGCGGCCGATGCGGGAGTTGCCGACGCGCGCGAAGACGAGCACGACGAGGGCGGTGACGAGCAGCATCAGCAGGTAGTAGTTGGAGAACCGGCCGAGTTCGACGCCGAAGACGGTGGTGGGCTTGCCGAGGTCCCAGCCGAGGATTTCGAGGTCGGGGATCCGCGGGATGCCGTTGGAGCCGTTGGTGACCTTGGGGCCGGTGGTGCCGTTGAGGTTGAGCATGGTGATGCGGAAGATCTCGCCGAAGCCGAGGGTGACGATGGCGAGGTAGTCGCCGCGCAGTCGCAGGGTGGGGGCGCCGATGACGACGCCGAAGACCATGGAGACGACGGCGCCGGTGAGCACGGCGGCCCAGAACGGGAACTGGACGTGGATCGGCGAGGCGGGGGAGCCGGAGACCAGGGCGGCGCTGTAGGCGCCGACGCCGAGGAAGGCGACGTAGCCGAGGTCGAGCAGGCCGGCGAGGCCGACGACGATGTTGAGGCCGAGGGCGACGGTGGCGAAGATCAGGATGTTGGTGGCGACCGAGGTGTACTGGTCGCTGGTCTGGGTGAAGGGGAAGCTGGCGGCGGCGGCGAAGGCGGCGCCGGTGGTGACGGCCTGGTACTTGACGGTCAGTGCGCGCAGCCGGGCGATCAGGCCGGAGCGGCCGAGTGCGGCGACCACGGCGGCGGCGAGCAGCAGGTAGCCGGTGAAGAGCTCGCCGTACTCGGTGTCGATGCCGAAGGTGATGGCGAACAGGCCGACGGCGAAGGCGACGACGATCAGGCCGACCTCGGCCCAGGAGGGCAGCTCGCGCGGGGCGGGCAGCGGGCGCTGGACGGTGCCGAGCCGCAGCCAGGTGTTGGCGAGGTGGCCGAGCTGGACGAGCAGGACGGCGCCGGTGGCGATGGCGAGGCCGCCGGCGAGGGCGGTGAGCACGGGGGCGACCGGCTTGTCGTCGGGGATCGCGTGGGTGGCGAACCAGACGGCCGGGGCGATCGGGACGAGCAGGAAGAGCCGCCGGTCGAGGATGCGCAGCGGGACGGCGGTGCGCCGGTCGAGGGGCAGGCCGAGGGCGCCGGTGACGGCGAGCAGGGAGCCGACGGCGAGGACCCAGCCGCCGGGTTCGAGGTTGGCGAGGCCGCCGAGGTCGTTGGCGATGGAGACGGCGGAGAACCAGCCGACGGCGAGGGCGCCGGTGGCGGCGAACAGGACGGCGTTGTGGGTGTGCCGGGGGGCGGCCCAGCGCAGGCCGGGGACGCCCTGGGTGGCGAGGAGCAGGAGCAGGGTGACGAGGCCCGCGGTGAGGGCGAGCCACTGGAGGCCGGCGGGGGAGCCGTAGTAGGTGAGGTCGCCGGGGTAGTCGGAGGTCCAGGTCCAGGGCATCAGGGCGGAGCCGGTGACGGCGAGGGCGCCGGTGCCGGTGACCAGGGCGGCGGTGCGGCCGGGCAGCGGGATGACCGGGGTGGTTTCGGTGCCGGTGGTGGTCATGGTGCTCACGCCCTGTCCGCGACGCGCTCGCCGAGCAGCCCCTGGGGCCGGACGAGCAGGACGACGATGAGGAGTACGAAGGCCCAGACGTCCTTCCAGGCGCCGCCTCCGAAGAGGTGCATGCCGGGCAGGTGCTGGATGTAGCCGGTGGCGAGGGCTTCGGCGAGGCCGAGGGTGATGCCGCCGAGCATGGCGCCGTAGATGTTGCCGATGCCGCCGAGGACGGCGGCGGTGAAGGCCTTGAGGCCGAGCAGGAAGCCCATCCGGAAGTCGACCTGGCCGCTGCGCAGGCCGTAGGCGACGGCGGCGACGGCGGCGAAGGCGGCGCCGATGGCGAAGGCCATGACGATGATCCGGTCGGTGTCGATGCCCATGAGCTTGGCGGTGTCGGGGTCCTGGCTGGTGGCCTGCATGGCGCGGCCGGAGCGGGTGCGGGTGACGAACCAGCCGAGGGCGATCATGCAGAGCGGGGCGGCGATGATCAGGAAGAGGTCGCTGCGCTGGATGGCGACGGAGCCGATCTCGAAGGGGTCGCCGGGGATCTTCGGGAAGACCCGGGCCTTCTTGGCGTCCGGGTAGAAGGCGAAGACCAGTTGCTGCAGGGCGATGGACAGGCCGATCGCGGTGATCAGCGGGGCGAGCCGGGGTGCCGTGCGCAGCGGCCGGTAGGCGAAGCGTTCGGCGGCGACGGCGGTGAGGGTGGAGACCAGGATGCCGGCGATCAGCATCAGCGGTAGGGCCAGCCACAGGGTGGTGCCGCCGGGGAGGGCGAGGTAGGCGGTCAGGGCGCCGAAGCCGCCGACCATGACGATCTCGCCGTGGGCGAAGTTGATGAGCTGGACGATGCCGTAGACCATCGTGTAGCCGATCGCGACGAGCCCGTAGAGGGCGCCGAGGATCAGGCCGTTGGCCAGCTGCTGCGGTAGGTCGTGCACCGCTGGGCCTCCGTTGTGCGTGTGGGGTGTCCGCGTGGGTGGTGGATGTGGGTGCGCGCGGGGGTGCTCGTGGCGTCCCCCGCGCGCTGACTCCGGTGTGCTGTGGTGCTCCTGACGTCAGGTCAGGTGGCGGTTCAGCCGTTGAAGGTGCCGGACTTCTCCACGGCCCACTTGCCGTCCTTGACGGTGTAGACGGTGAGCTGCTTGTTGGTGGTGTCACCGAACTCGTCGAAGGAGACCTTGCCGGTGACGCCCTCGAAGGTGACCTTCTGGACGGCCTCGACGACCTTGGCGCGGGGGTCGGAGGGGAGCTTGCCGCTGTTGGCGGCGACGACGGCCTTGACGCCCTGGATGATGGCCCAGGCGCTGTCGTAGGAGTAGCCGCCGTAGGTCTCGTAGGCGTCCTTGTAGCCGGCCGCCTTGTAGTCGGCGATGAACTTGGCGGCGGTGGGGAGCTGTTCGACGGGCAGGCCGACGGCGGTGGCGAGGTCGCCCTGGCCCTTGGGGTTGAGCTTGATGAAGTCGCCGCTCTGGATGCCGTCGCCGCCCATCAGCGGGATGGTGACGCCGGCATCCTTGAGCTGGAGGGAGAGCGGGCCGGCGGCGGGGTACTCGCCGCCGTAGTAGATGGCCTCGGCGCCGGAGGACTTGACCTTGGTGACGACGGCGGCGAAGTCGCGGTCGTCGGGGTTGACGTGCTCCTCGCCGGCGATCTGGCCGCCGTTCTTGAGGAACTGGCCCTTGAAGGTGGCGGCGAGGCCGGCGCCGTAGGTCTTCTGGTCGTCGATGATGAAGACCTTGGTCTTCTTGGCGTCCTTGACCAGGTAGTCGGCGGCGAAGGGGCCCTGGACGGCGTCGGTGGTGGCGGTGCGGAAGTAGGTCTTGAACGGGCGGGACTTCTCGCCGGTGGCCCACTTCTCGCCCTGGCTGAGGGCGACGCCGGTGTTGGCGGGGGAGATCTGGACGAGCTTGGCGTCGTTGAAGATCTGCTGCATCGACTGGGCGACGCTGGAGTTGAGCGGGCCGACGACGCCGATGACGTCCTTGTCGCCGACGAGCTGGGTGGCGTTCTGCTGGCCGGGGCCGGGCTTGCCGGTGTCGTCGAGGTCCTTGATCTTGAACTTGACGCCGGGGACCTCGTTCTTCTCGTTGGCCTGCTTGACGGCGAGTTCCACGGAGTTGCGGATGCCGAGGCCGAGGGCGGAGAGGTCGCCGGTGAGCGGCGCGTCGACGCCGATGGTGACGGTGGTGTCGCCGCCCTTGCCGCTGTCCCCGGACTTCTTGTCGTCGCGGGAACCGCACGCGGTGAGGGTGAGGGCGCCGATCACGGCAATGCTCACGACAACTGCTGAACGATGACGCACGGGGGTCCCCTTCGGTTCAGGAGGGCGCCGCGCCTGAACGGCGGGAGCCTGGATGCGCGGTGGGCCTGGCCCATTCCGGTGGCGCGGTGACTGGCCGTGACTCTAGATGTCGGTCGGCGGCTCGGGCAGTGGTGTAGCGAGGCTGTGATTCTCTTGTTATGAGCACACAGAGAAGTCGTCTCACCATGTGGTCGTTCCGGTTCGATCGATCCGCTCCTGCCGGGGGTCCCGGCCTCAACTCGCCCTGTGTAAGGCGTAGAAGGGCAGGTGACTCCTGGCCTTGCCGATAATCGGACGAAGGTGTCCGCGGTGTTGGCGCCGGGCACATGCGTCCGAATATCGGACGACAAGGGGGGTGGCGTACTGCTTTCGTCCGATTCGGCCCCCGGAAACTGTCTGTTGCTTGGAAGTCCTACTTGTTACGCAGTGTTACATCGGTGAAAATGCCCGGACATGCCGCCGCCCCCTTGTCCAGACCAACGACTGCCCAGGGCGGTCGAAGGTCAAACAAGGGGGCGGGCAAGGGATTTGACGGAGGATCGGGTCAGAGGTCGCGCAGCATGCAGGTGAGACGGCAGCTGGTGACCCGCTTGCCGGTGTCGTCGGTGATCGCGATCTCGTAGGTGGCGGCCGTGCGGCCCTTGAAGACCGCGGTCGCCACACCGGTGACCAGACCGGAGGTGGCCGAGCGGTGGTGGGTGGCGTTCAGGTCCACGCCCACCGCGTACCGGCCGGGGCCGGCGTGCAGCATCGCGCCGACCGAGCCCAGGGTCTCGGCCAGCGCCGCCGAGGCGCCGCCGTGCAGCAGGCCGTACGGCTGCTGGTTGCCGTCCACCGGCATGGTGCCGACCACCCGGTCGCCGGAGGCCTCGACGATCCGGATGCCGAGCTTCTCGCCGAGCCGTCCGCCGGAGAAGGCGGCCGGCTCCACGCCGAGCTTGGCGAAGTGCTCCAGCATCTCCGGCGAGACGTCGAGGAGGGGGACCTGCGCGGGGCCGTCGGGGGCCGCGTCGGCGGTGGTGGTGGCTGCGTCGGGGGCCGGGTCGGTCATGGGGGAGCTCCTGCCGCTCGGGGGTCACGTCGTCGTGCTGCCTGTGATCGTACGACCGTCCTACTCGGCGGTAGTGGTGCTGACGGCGGTGAACGGGTGTGGCGGCCGGGGCGTGAGCGCACGGGAGGGGCGCCCGCCCCCGGCATGCCCCTTTTGTCGGTGGCGGGCCCTAGGATCGGTGGCCGGTAGTGGAATCGGCAGGAACGGACGTTGACGTGGCTACGCAGAGTACGGACAAGGGCGCGCCGGGTGGCGGCGGAGCCGGATCGCGGCCCCGCCTGATGCTGCTCGACGGGCACTCCATGGCCTACCGGGCGTTCTACGCGCTGCCCGTGGAGAACTTCAACACCTCCACCGGCCAGCCCACCAACGCGGTGTACGGCTTCGCCTCGATGCTCGCCAACACCGTCCGGGACGAGGCCCCCACCCACCTCGCGGTCGCCTTCGACCTCTCCCGCCAGACCTTCCGCTCGGTGGAGTTCCCCGACTACAAGGCCAACCGGGCCAAGACCCCGGACGAGTTCCGCAGCCAGGTCGGCCTGATCGGCGAGCTGCTCGACGCCATGAACGTGCCGCGGCTGACCGCCGAGGGCTTCGAGGCCGACGACATCATCGCCACCCTGGCCACCGCCGCCGAGGCGGCCGGCTACGACGTCGACATCGTCACCGGCGACCGCGACTCCCTCCAGCTGGTCACCGAGCACATCACCGTGCTCTACCCGACCAAGGGCGTCTCCGAGCTC
Source organism: Kitasatospora sp. NPDC059462 (assembly GCF_042749955.1). NCBI lineage: Bacteria > Bacillati > Actinomycetota > Actinomycetes > Kitasatosporales > Streptomycetaceae > Kitasatospora > Kitasatospora sp. NPDC059462. The sequence goes on from NZ_JBHYUU010000040.1 coordinate 19,124, forward strand.
ACCCGCTACACCCCGGAGAAGGTCGCCGAGAAGTACGGCGTCACCCCCCGGCAGTACCCGGACCTCGCCGCGCTGCGCGGCGACCCGTCCGACAACCTGCCCGGCATCCCCGGCGTCGGCGAGAAGACCGCCGCCAAGTGGGTCAACCAGTTCGGGTCCTTCGAGGAGCTGGTCGCCCGCGCCGACGAGGTCAAGGGCAAGATCGGCGAGAAGCTGCGCGAGCACCTCGACTCGGTCAAGCGCAACCGCGTCCTCACCGAGCTGGTCCGCGACGTCGAACTCCCGCTCGGCGTGGGCGACCTGGCCCGCGCGCCGTTCGACCAGCCGGCCGTCGGCGCGCTGATGGAGTCGCTGGAGTTCCGCAACGCCAACTTCCGCGACCGGGTCTTCGGCATCGACCCGGGAGCCGCCGAGCCCGAGGCCGTCGAGCTCGCCCCCGGCGTCGAGGTCGACGGCGAACTGCTCACCGACCCCGGGACCCTCGCCGCCTGGCTGCGGGAGCACGCGAACGACAAGTCCCCGGTCGCGCTGGCCGCCGTCTACCAGTGGGCGCTCGGCAGCGGCGAGGTCACCGAGGTCGCGCTCGCCGCCGGGGAGACCGCCGCCTGGTTCGACCCGGCGCTGCTCGCCGAGGAGGACGAGCGCGCCTTCGCCGGCTGGCTGGCCGACCCGGCCGCGCCCAAGGCCCTGCACATCGCCAAGCAGGTCATGCGCGCCTTCGCCGAGCGCGGCTGGAGCGTCGAGGGCGTGGTCGCCGACACCGCCCTCGCCGCCTACCTGGAGAAGCCCGGCCGGCGCACCTTCACCCTGGAGGTGCTCGCCGAGGAGTACCTGGGCCGCTCGCTCGCCCCGGCCCCCGCCGCCGAGTCCGGCCAGCTCGCCTTCGACGCCCCGGAGGAGGACCCGGCCGCCCACGCCCAGGCGCTGATGCTCCAGGCCCGCGCCGTGCTCGACCTCGCCGCGCTCTTCGACGGCCGCCTCGCCGAGGTCGGCGCCACCGAGCTGATGCGCGACATGGAGCTGCCGATCGCCGCCCTGCTCGCCCGCATGGAGCGCACCGGCATCGCCGCCGACCGGGGCTGGCTCACCGGCCTGGAGGCCCAGTTCGCCGCCGAGATCCAGCGGGTGGTGGAGGAGGCGCACGCCGCGGCCGGCCACGAGTTCAACCTCGGCTCGCCCAAGCAGCTCCAGGAGATCCTCTTCGGCGAGCTCGCCCTGCCGAAGACCAAGAAGATCAAGACCGGCTACACCACCGACGCCGACGCGCTCACCTGGCTCGCCACCCAGACCGACAACGAGCTGCCGGTCATCCTGCTGCGCCACCGCGACCAGGCCAAGCTGCGCACCACCGTCGAGGGCCTGCTCAAGACCGTCTCCCCGGCCGGGCGCATCCACACCACCTTCAACCAGATGGTCGCCGCCACCGGCCGGCTCTCCTCGCAGGACCCGAACCTGCAGAACATCCCGGTCCGCACCGAGGAGGGCCGGATGATCCGCCGCGCCTTCGTCGTCGGCGAGGGCTACGAGTCGCTGCTCACCGCCGACTACTCGCAGATCGAGCTGCGGATCATGGCCCACCTCTCCGAGGACGAGGCGCTGATCGAGGCCTTCGCCACCGGCGAGGACCTCCACACCACCGTCGCCTCCCAGGTGTTCGAGGTGCCGGGCAGCGCCGTCGACGCCGAGATGCGGCGCAAGATCAAGGCGATGTCCTACGGCCTCGCCTACGGCCTTTCCGCGTACGGGCTCTCCCAGCAGCTCGGCATCAAGCCCGCCGAGGCCCAGGGCCTGATGGACACCTACTTCGAGCGCTTCGGCGGCGTGCGCGACTACCTCCACCGGGTGGTCGAGGAGGCCCGTGCCACCGGCTACACCGAGACCCTGCTCGGCCGCCGCCGCTACCTGCCGGACCTCAACAGCGACAACCGCCAGCGCCGCGAGATGGCCGAGCGGATGGCCCTCAACGCCCCGATCCAGGGCTCGGCCGCCGACATCGTGAAGATCGCCATGCTCCGGGTCGACGAGGCGCTGCGCACCGCCGGGCTGACCTCCCGGATGCTGCTCCAGGTCCACGACGAAATCGTGCTGGAGCTGGCGCCCGGCGAGCGCGAGCCGGTCGAGGCGGTCGTCCGCGAGCAGATGGCCGGCGCCTACCCGCTGCGCGCCCCGCTCGACGTCTCGGTCGGCGTCGGCGCGAACTGGGAGGCCGCCGCGCACTGACGATGCGTCAACGCGCCCCGGGCGCAGCCTCGTCGAGGCTGCGCCCGGGGCCTTTCCGGTGGCGGTGGACGGCCCTACCCTGGCGGTCATGTCTGCCGATGAGGTGCTCCGCCGCGGCCGTGACGGCACCACCGTCGACCTCGTGTTCGAGCCGGGCGGAGGTTCCCTGCCCGCCGCCGCGCTGCTGGTGCTGCGCACGCTCGCCGTCCTGCTCGCGGTGGGTGTCGTCTTCGTCCCCTTCGCCGTCCTGGTGGTGATGGTCGCGGTGATCATCGGTGCCACCCTGGTGGCCGCGGTGACCGTCTGCGGGGCGCTGTGGGCGTCCGCCGCGCTGCTGCTGTGGCCGTTCGCGGCCTCCACCGAGCTGCGGTCGGTTCGCCGGATCCAGTTCGCCCCGGCCGAGGCTCCGGCCGAACTGCGCGTCGTCCGGGGTGCCCGCGCCGGCGCCTGGATCCCGGTCTCCTCCGGCCTGCGGCGCGTCCAGCTGGACGAGACCGTGGAGGAGCCCTACGAGGGCGATACCGAACCGGCCGTCCGCACCCTCGACATCACGGTGGTGGTCGCGACCGGCGACGACGGCCGCCCGCACCGGGCGCCGAAGGGCACCGACGCCGACGCGCTCCAGCGCGCCCTGGAGGACCTGTTCGGTCCGGCCGGCGTACCGGTCCTGCGCCGCACCGAGCGGCGCGTGCGCCCCAAGCCCCGGCCCTCCTCCGGCGGCTGGGTCTACGGCGGCTCGGGCTCGGCCAACTCCGGCGGGGGCTTCTCCGGCGGCGGGTGAGATCGTGCGGGCGAGTCCGGGCGGCTGGCGAGTCCGGGCGGGTGGGCCGGGCGGGTCCGGGCGGGCGGGCCGGCACGGGCGGCGCCTCGCGGGCCGGAGCGGTGGTGGCGGGGCGCGGGCCTCCGGCGTGCCGACGGTGTTCCGGGCGATGCCGCCCGCCCCTACGCTGCGGCGAGTGGGGAGGTGACGGGCGGTGATGCCGTGGAAGGCCGTGAAGCAGCCGGGGCCGGGCCTGCGCAACACCGGGCGCTCCGTGGTCCTGACGGTCCGCCCGGGCGGCGGGCGGTGGCGGTCCGCCGGGTGGATCGTCCTCTCCCGCACGCTGGTCGGGGCCGGCCGGCAGGTGTGGTGGATCCCCGCCTGGATCCCGCTGGTCCTGCTGCTCCGCCACGTGCTCGAACGCGATCCCCGCACCAGTGCGGCGATCACCGCCGGCTCCTACCTCCTGTGCTCGCCGCTGTGGCGGATCCGGGAGGTGCGGGACGCGCTCCGGGCCTTCCACCAGCTGGAGTTCGGCCCGCCCGGGGCCCCCGAGCGGTTCAGGGTCGTCGGGGCCGGGCCCGGCGGCCGGTGGCGGCCGATCGCGGACCTGCTGGGCGTCGAGATCGTGCACCTGGTCACCGCGCCGGTGGACAGCCGGCCGGGGCCGGAGAACGACCGGTGGAAGGTGTCGGTGCGCGTGCGCGGACCCCGCTCGCTGTACCGGGAGGGCACCGGTGACCCCCGGGCGGTCGCGGCGGAGCTCGCCGGGGCGCTGGAACCGGCCGGGGTGCCGGTGGAGTTCGTCACCGTCCGGCGGACGGCGCGCAAGCTCCCCGCGGCGCCGGCCCGGCCGCCCGCCGATGCCCGCGCCGTTCGGGCCGTGCCGGCGGACGCCGCGCCGGTCGACGTCGGGCCGGTCGACGCGCCGCCGGAGCCGTGCTCCTGAGTCCCGGCGGCCGGGCGCGGACCGGCGGCTCCGGCGTCCGCGCCTCCCGGGGGCCGGGGGCCCGCCCGGATCCCGTGCTGCGCCGCGGTGGCCGGCCGCGGTCGTCCGGAGGGCTTCTGCGCCCGGTGTCACGGCCCTACGCTGGGGCCGTGACGGAGCGGGTGACCGTGCGGGTGGGACCGGAGTCGGCGGTGCTGGTGCTCGGCACCGGCCGGGACCGGGTGCGCGAGGCCGTCGGGGAGCTGGGCTCGGAGCTGGTGCTGTCGGTACTGGGACCGCAGGTGATCCTGCTGCCGTTGGGAGCGCTGGCCGGGGTGGTCGCCCACGTTGCCCTGGGCCTCGGCGCCGGGGCGGCGGTCGGGCTGGTCGGGGCGGTGACGCTGCTGGAGCTGCTGGTCTGCGGCCTCCTGGCCGGCTGGAGCACCCTCACCCGGCCCTGCCGCCTGGAGCTTTCGCCGCCGCACGCACCGGTCCGGATGCGCCTGGTACGGCTGGGACTGCCGGGGCGGTGGCGACCGGTGGCGGAGCTCGGCGGGCTGGAGGTGGTGCACCGGATCCACGAGCCCGTGGACGGGGACCCGCGGCCGCGCGCAGAGACCTTCACGGTGTCGGCGGCCGGCTACCGGGGGGCGTCGCTGTCGGTCCGCGACGTCCCCGGGGATCCGCGGCGGCTCGTCCAGCAGCTCGGGGACGTGTTGGCGCCCGCCGGTCTGCCGGTCGACCTCCGAACCGCCCGGTACATCGGGAGGCCCGGCAGGCCCCCGCTTCTCGTGGCCGGCCCGTCACCGGCCGACGAGGCGCCGGCGGACCCGGTGCCGACCGACGAGCGGCAGGGGCAGGGGCCGGGGCGGGGGCCGGTTCGGGAGGACGGGCGGACGGCGGAGGGTGCCCCCGGCCCGGGGTGACCGAAGCCCGTGCCGCCGGGTCGGCGGCCGTGCGTCCCGGGGGTTGATATCGGGTCAGGGAGCCTCTTCACTTGTCATGGCGCCGACGTCTTCGATCATGGGCGCGGCACCACCTGCCCCGCTGCTCCGCCGCCCCATCCGACGAGTCTGGAGATCCCCTCATGTCCCAGTCCCGCCTGCGGCGCGCCGTTGTCGCGCTGACGGCCCTGCCCTTGCTCGCGCTCGGCGCGGGCCAGGCCGTGGCCGCCGCCCCCGCCCCTGCCTCCGCCCCCGTTCCCGCCGTTCGCGCGGACGCCTCCCCAGTGACCGCGATCGAGGACGGGATCGCCCGCACCCTGGCCACCTCCCTCGCCGACCCCGCCCTGCGCGAGCGGCTGCGCAGCGCGACCGCCTCCGCCCCGGCCTCCGCCTCCGCCGAACTCGCCGCGCTGGCGGCCGGCTTCCCGGGCCTCGCCGCCGCCACCGCCCAGGGGGACCGCGCCATCGCCGCCGCCAAGGGCCTCGGCGGCGACCTGGGCCCGCTGCTGCGCGTGCAGTTGGCCGACCCGTCGATGCGGGCCGCCCTGGACGCCGGCGCCGCGCCGCTGGTGGCCACCGCCGGCACCGACGAGCACGCCCGCACCGTCCGCGCCTACGACACGGCCGGCCGGGCGCACGCCCTGAACGCCGCCACCCTGCCCACCCGTCCGGTCTACCTGGTCGACATCGACACCGCCAAGGCGAGCGCGGCCGGAGTCGACCTGCTCCAGCGGGAGTTGGCCGCTCAGGGGGCAGCCCCGGCCACCCCCGCCCCCGCCGCCGCGCAGGCCGCCGGCTGGTGGGGTACCAAGATCACCTCCGTCGAGGTGAACGACGACGAGGAGCCCTGGTTCAAGGGCGCCGCCGAGATGTTCAGCCTGGTGAGCGGCTTCGGCCAGGACGGCAAGGTCCGGGTCGACTCGGTCGCCATGCCGTACCTCCAGTACGACGGCACCGTGTACTACCCCAACCAGATCCTGGTGAACTGGTCGAACTACAAGTACAACCTGGCCGACGTCGTGCTGATGGAGGACGACGGCGACACCAACTACCTGGCCCTCGCCCAGGCGATCGCCGCCGTCCTGCTCACCATCGCCGACCAGGGTGCCTACATCCCGCTGGTCAACGCCGTCCTGGCGGCGCTGCCCTCCAACTGGTGGACCGACGACCCGGACTACGTGGAGTCCTGGTACACCCTCGCCCGCACCAGCACCGGCCGCCTCAACGGCGCCCGCGGCAACGGCTGGATGACCGTCGAGCCGTACTGGGTCGGCCAGCTCTGACCCCCGGCCGGGCCGGTGTGGCAACGCGCCGCGCCGGCCCGGCCCGGTCGGCCCGCGGTTGATCAACCCGTGTCAAGTAGGCACGTTCGTACTACCGTGGGCCCAATGACAACGGATCACATGTCGACCGGCCGGACCGCCTCCCTGGCCGGGGCGCCGACGCTCCAGGCCCGCAACTCCGCCGCCTTCTGGACCGCCACCGGCGTGTCCCGGGGCCACGACGTGATCCGGCGCCGCGGGTTCCTCGCCGTCCACGGCGACGAGCGGGCCGGCGGGCGGATCCTGATCCAGGAGCCCGACCTCGACCCGGGCGAGGTCGCCGAGGTGGGCGAACTGGTCCGCCGGGCCGCCGGACCGGTGGTCGTCGAGGATCCGTTCGGCTCGACGGACCTGGGCCACCTGGGCCTGCGCACCTGGCAGATGCCGATCATGCTGCGCCTGCCCGGCCCCGTCGAGGCCCCGGCACTGGACGTGACCCGGGCGCGGCGGCCCGAGGACCTCCGGGCGGCCGAGCGGATCGTGATCGAGGGCTTCGAGCTCGACAGCTTCGAGCCCCACCGCGCGGGTGAGCTCTTCCCGCCGACGCTGACCGAACAGCCGGGCGTGGACGTGTTCATCGCCTCGGTCGACGGCGTGCCCGCGGGCGCCGGCGTGAGCGTGGTGGCCGACGGCCTCGCCAGCCACTACTGGATCGCCACCTCGTCCGCCTTCCGCTCCCGCGGCGTCGGCCGCGCCGTCATGCTCGGCGCCCTCGCCCACATCGCGGACCTCCCCGCCACCCTCACCGCCTCGAAGCTGGGCCGCCCCCTGTACGAGTCCCTGGGCTACACGGTCGCCGCCCCCTCGACCTGGTGGGCCTCGCCGTCCGGGACGGCGTAGCGGCGGAGCCCGTCGGCCCGCCCGCATCGCCGTGCCCCGGCCGACTTTCCGTGCACGGGTGGCAGCGTGGGGCGGGCATCGCAGGGTGCCTCGGGGCGTCGCCGTTCGGGGTGCGAGGCTGCTCCGGAGGGGACCGGGACGGGACGGGGTGCGTGGTGGAGGCGACCGGCTCGCCGCAGACGGTGCCCGGCCCCGCCCCCGAGCGCAACCGTTCCTGGGCTTCCACCACGAGCGCCGAACCGCTCCGCAGGGGCGGAACGGTGGGAGGACGCCGCCCGGGCTGTCGGGCCGGCGCTCGGGATCGAACCACCGCAGTCGACCGGGCCCTGAACCGTCAGCGGACAAGTATCGAAGGATCGGCAGCCGACTTCACCGAAGCCGCGTCAGTCGCGCTCGGGCCAGATCGGCCCCTGGTCGGTCCAGATGACGCCCTTGTTGCGGCACAGGCAGAAGGGGTGGCCGATCGGGTCGGTGTAGATCTGCCAGCCGTAGCCGTCGGGGCCGATGAAGTCCTGCCTCAGCGTCGCGCCGAGGTCGAGGACGCGGCGCTGCTCGGACGCGATCTCGTCCACTTCGAAGTCGAGGTGGAACTGCTTGGGGTGCTCGATGTCGGGCCACTGCGGAGCGCGGTAGTCGTCCACCCGGATGAATGCCAGCTCGATCTCGCCGAACTGGATGCCGGCCCAGTCCTCGGAGCTTCCTTCCTTGATCGGACGGCCCGTCACCTCGGAGTAGAAACCCGCCAGCTTCATGGTGTCCGGGCAGTCGATAATGAAATCGGTGAGTCGCAGCATCCCGTGATCTTGCCACAAGCCCACGCCCGACTTCGAGACAGACTCTGAGCGGCTCCGCCGGGGGGCGGGAACAGGGATTTCCTGGTGGATCCGCCCCCGGACCCCGTTCGCCTCGGAGGGGGGCTTTCGGGCGGCGAGAGGGAGGGCAGGGGAGGGGGCGATGAGGGCCCGGACGAACTTGCCCATACTTCCCGCGCGGGGGCAGCAGCCCCAGCGCTCGGCGAGCTCGTCGACGAGGAAGAGGCCGCGTCCGTGCTCGTCGTCGTCGGGGCGGCGGAGTCGAGGGTGGGGCGGCCTACCGATCGGAGGCACCGGCCTCGCTGTGGCGTCAGCTGACAAGGGGGCGACCCGGGAACTCGCGTTCGCCGGGTAGAGTCGGCCACGACGCTCCGATGATGCATGTCAGGCGGGCTCAGGACGACGGCGTCTTCGATCGCTTCGGAGGCCACGTCGAGGACTTGTGGGAGAAGGGCCGCGACGTGTGGACCATCCCGCTAGCAGAGGTGGCGGATCATGCCCAGGCGTGACTACGAGGACGACCTCGACGCCCCCGCGGCCAACTCCCTCGTCCCGGCCGCGTCCGTGGTCGTGGTCGACGACGCGGGCCGGGTTCTTCTCCAGCGACGTACCGACAACGGCATGTGGGCGCTGCCCGGCGGCAGGATGGACATCGGCGAGTCGCTCGCCGGGTGCGGGGTGCGCGAGACGCGCGAGGAGACCGGCATCGACATCGAGATCACCGGGATCGTCGGCACCTACACCGACCCCCGGCACGTGTTCGCCTACGACGACGGCGAGGTCCGCCAGGAGTTCTCGATCTGCCTCCTCGGCCGCCCACTCGGCGGGGAGTTGCGGGTGTCCGACGAGTCCCACGAGGTGGCGTGGTTCAGCCCGGCCGAAACGGACGGGCTGCCGATGGTGTCGAACATCCGCAGGCGGCTGGCCGACTGGCGCTCCGGGGCGATCCCCGTCGTGCGTTAGCCACCGGTCGTCGTCCGGCTCCTGGCGTTGGTGCGATCGACCGTGTTCGGGCTGCCGCGGGAGGTGTCGCGGACGTGCCCTCGATGAGGTGAAGCTGACTGCGGCATTGCACAGTTCGCGCGCCGATGGCGAGGACGGTGTCCTGCTATCGTCCGCAGTGTTCGGACGCCGCTTTCCAGGCATGAACGGATGGGGAGTTCCTCTGTGACCAGCGATGCCGTCGGCCGCCACCCGGAGCGAGCCTTCCGGCTGATCGTGACGGGCGGCGGAACGGGCGGTCACACTTACCCGGCGCTCACCGCGGTGCGCACCGCGCGGGCGAGGCTCGCCGCTGTCGGCCGGGCGCTGGACGTGCTGTGGGTCGGCACGGCGGACAGCTTGGAGTCCCGTGTCGCGGCGGGTGAGGGGATCGAGTTCACCGCGGTCGCCACGGGGAAGATCCGGCGCCACCGGAACCCGATCAAGATGGTCTCCCCTGCGAACGTGCGGGACATGGCGCGTGTGCCGCTCGGTGTCGCCCAGGCCCGCGCAGTGCTCTCCCGGTTCCGCCCGGACGTGGTGCTGGCCACGGGCGGATACGTCGCGGTTCCGGTGGGCATCGCCGCTTCGCTGTGTCGTCGCCCGCTGGTCGTCCACGAGCAGACGGTGCGCCTGGGCCTGGCCAACCGAACGCTCGCAGGACGGGCGGCACGCATCGCGGTGTCCTCCGAGTCCACGCTGCCGCTGCTGCCCGAGGCGGTCCGCTCGCTTGCGGTCGTCACCGGCAATCCGGTGCGGCCCGAGGTGCTGACCGGTGATGCGGACAAGGCGATCCAGGCTCTTGGGCTGCACGGCTTCCGCCGTGACCTGCCGACGGTGTACGTCACCGGCGGCGCGCAGGGCTCGGAGCAGATCAACGGACTGGTGGCCGACGTTCTGCCCCGGTTGCTGGCCAGTGCCAACGTGGTCCACCAGTGCGGCCCGGCGAACGCCGAAGCCCTGCGGGCCCGCGCTGCGGCTCTTCCCCCGCATCTGGGGTCCCGGTATCTGCTCACCGGGTTCGTCGGTCCCGAACTGCCAGATGTCCTCGCACTGGCCGATGTGGTGGTCTCCCGCAGCGGGGCAGGCACGATCGCGGAGCTGACGGCGCTGGGCAAGGCCTCGGTTCTCGTTCCCCTCGCCAGCTCGGCCGGCAACGAGCAGGCCCACAACGCCGGGCACCTGCACGATGCCGGGGCCGCGGTCGCGCTCCTCGGCGATGTGACGGCGGAGCGCCTCCGTGTGGCGGTCGACCCACTGCTGACCGACGCCCACCACCGTGCGGGCATGGCGGAGCGCGCACGCTCCTACGGCCGGCCGGATGCCGCTGACCGGCTGGTGGACCTGGTTCTGGCGGCCGCCGTCGCACACTGACGGCCGGCCACCGGAGCCCGGGACGGGGCTTGCCCCGGGCTTCGGTGTGCTCAGGCACCGTGGACGCTGCTCCCGTCTGCGGATTCCGCCCGCGTCCAGTTGCTGCGTTCGCCGAGGCCGGCGTTGTCGCGGCTGAAGTGGGTGACCGCCGCAGATGTCTCCTGCGGTCGGGGCACGATGTGCTCCAGCTTGGGCAGCGTGTCCGAGATGAGCAGCCGCCCGTGTTCCATGGCTCGCCGCCACACGTCCTTGACCTCGTCCACGTCCGGCCAGATGGAGAAGACCGCTTCGGCGAGGATCGGCCCGGAGTCGATCCCGGAGTCGATGACGTGGATCGTGATGCCGTGCAGGTACTCGCGATTGCGCAGCGCCCAGTTGACCGGCCGCACGCCCCGGTAGCCGGGCAGACGGCCAGGATGGCAGTTGATGATGTGCTCGGTGGCGTCGATCAGCTCAGGGCCGATGAGTTTGTCGTAGAGAACGCTGAACACCAGGTCGCAGCGGCCCGGCTCCAGGTCCCGCCAGTCGCCCGAGCGTAGGACGCGGGTGGCCGGCCAGCGCTCGGTGACGTAGTCGGACAGCCGCATGTCCCAGTCCGGCTCGACCGCGTTCGGGATCACCGTGTCCAGTGTGGTGCCGGTCAGAGCGGCGATCGTCTCGCACGCATGCGCGGCGAGGGCCCCATTCCCGAGGACGGCCGCGCGCCTCACCGTTCGTTCCGGGTGGCGCGCTTGAGGGCGGTGGCGACGTGGTGGACGTCGTCCTCGGTCATGTGCTGGTGGAACGGCAGCGACAGGATCTCCCTCCCGAGCTGTTCGGTGACCGGAAGGCTTCGCCGCCACTGAGCGAAGGCGAGCTGGAGGTGGTTGGGCGGGTAGTGGACGCCGACTGCGATTCCTGCGGCGAGCATCGGCTGCGGCTGCTCGGCGTCGTCGCCTCGCAGGCCGAACGGCAGGCCGCCACGTCCTATCGTGTGGAGGGATTCGGCCTGCGCTACCAACTGTCCTCGATCAACGCGGCGATCGGGCTGGCCCAGCTCCCCGGGTTCAAGACCACCGAGGTCAAGCGTCAGCGGCTGTGGCGGGCCTACCGTACGGCCCTGCACGGCGCCAAGGGCATCACCCTGGTGGACGTGGACGTGGACCACACGGTGCCGCACCTGTGCGTGGTGCGGGTCGCCGACCGGGAAGTGGTCTTCCGACGCCCGCCCTGGCCGCACGTCAGGTTCTTGACCGGACCGAAGGAGAAGCACGTCAGATCTCCGGTGCCGCCGACCCGGGCAGGACCGCTGTAGGAGCCGAAGGCGTGGGCTGCGTCCTCGATGACGGCGATGCCCTGCCGGTCGAGCGCGCTTCGAATGCCGGAGAGGTCAATGGCCCGGCCGCCGAACAGAACGGGCATCACGGCCCGGGTGGCGGGGGTGATCGCCTCCGCCACCGCGTCCGGCTCGACGCACAGGGTGTGGGGGGCGACCTCGATGAAGCGGGGTGCGGCACCGCAGGCCAGGATCGCCTGGATGGTCGCGCAGAACGTCAGCGAGGGGACGACCACCTCGTGCCCGGCGCCGATGCCCGCCGCCAGGAGCGCGGTGTGCATCGCGGCGGTGCCGGAGGTGACGGCAACCGCGTCCGGAACGCCGAGGAACGCGGCGACCTTCCGCTCGAATGCCTCGGTGACCTCGGTGTGTCCGTACTGGCCGGCCGCAAGCACGCGGGCCACCGCCTCGGCCTCCTGGCCGTGGAGGAAGGGGGTCGCGTTGCGCCGGTACTCGGGGGCGCTGCTGTTCAAGGCATTGTCCGTTCCGTTGTCGCGAGCGGGGAGTTCACACGGGATGGTGGAAGGGCTTGGGGGGCCTCGGTGGGGGTGCGCAAGAGCGGCGCCCACCGGTCGGGGTTGTTCCGGTACCAGTCGGCGGTCTCCACGAGGCCGTTCACCAGGTCCTTGCCGGGCTGGTAGCCGAGGGCAGCGGTCTTGGACCAGTCCATGGCGTAGCGCAGGTCGTTGGCGGCCCGGTCAGGGATGTAACGCACCTGGTCCCAGTCCGCGCCGAAAATCTGCAGAAGGATGCCGGTCAACTCCTTGCTGGACAGGTCGGTGCCGCCGCCGATGTTGTAGACCTCGCCGGGGGTGCCGTCGCGGAGCACGAGTTCGATGCCGTGGCAGTTGTCCTCGACGTGGAGCCAGTTGCGCACGTGCTGGCCGCTTCCGTGGAGGGTGAGTTCCTGACCCTTGAGGAGGCGGGTGATGAAAAGCGGGATGATCTTTTCGGGGTGCTGGCGCGGCCCGTAGTTGTTGGAGGAGCGGGTCACGCACACCGGTACGTCGAAGGTCTGGAAGTAGGACAGCGCCACGAGGTCGCTGGCGGCCTTCGACGCGGCGTATGGCACGCTCGGCCGCACCGGGTCCGATTCAACGGCTTGACCAGTCGTCAGCGGCCCGTAGACCTCGTCGGTGGATACGTGGACGAAGCGGCGGATGTGGGTCTTCCTGGCAGCCTCCAGGAGCGTGTATGTGCCCAGGACGTTGGTGGAGAGGAAGTTCCCCGTGTCGAAGAAGGACCGGTCCACGTGCGACTCGGCGGCGAAGTGGACGATTGCGGTGTGCTCCTGGGCGAGCCGTTCGACCAGCAGGGTGTCGAGGACGTTGCCGGGGACGAACGCGAGTTTGGGCGACAACATCGCCTCGCCCAGGTTCTCCACGCTCCCGGCGTAGGTGAGGGCGTCGAGCACGGTCACCTGGGCCACATCGTCACACCGCAGCAGCCGCCTGGCGAAGTGCGAGCCGATGAAGCCCGCACCTCCGGTGATCAGTACCTTGTTCATGCCTGGACCTTTCGTCCGTGGTGGTCTCGGGGGCTGGGGGTGGTGGACAGGAGTTCGCCGGCGGTGGTGGTGAGGGAAGGCGCGATGAGGACCCAGATGAACTTGCCGATGCCACCGGCTCGCGGGCAGCAGCCCCAGCGCTCGGCGAGCTCGTTGACGAGGAAGAGGCCGCGTCCGTGCTCGTCGTCGGGGGAGGGGGAGCGCAGGGACGGGCGGCCGCTGCCGGCGTCGTGGACTTCGAGGCGCAGGCGGGAATTGATGAGGGTGAAGCGGATCTCGATGAGGCGGTCGCTGGGGGCGTCGCAGTGCTGGACGGCGTTGGCGAACAGCTCGCTGAGGAGGAGTTCGGCGATGTCGGAGTAGTGGTCGCCGGTCGGGAGGGCGGCGAGGTAGGCGCGGAGCAAGTGCCTGGCGAGCTGGTTGGATTCGGTTCGCGAGTCGAGGCGGGCGGCGAACGTGCGGGGGTGGCGGGAAGCGGGCATGGCGGAGCACCTCGGTGGGGGTGGGATGGAGGGGCGTCAGGCGTCGCTTCGGTGTGTAGCGATGTGACTACCCGGCGCATCCACTGTGCTCTAGGATCTGGAGGTATTCAACTTGTCGATGCTGTTTGATTGGTATGGTGAATCGCCTTGAACAAGAGGGAACTTGATCCTCAGGGCTCCCCGGCGGCCGAGTTTGGGGCGCTTGTCCGCAGCTCGCGAGAGCAGCGAGGGTGGACCCAGGAGCACCTTGCGGGGCTGGTCGGGTGTACGTCGTCACACATCTCCGCCCTTGAAAATGGTCGTAGAAAAGCAACTCGACGAATTTCAACACAACTTGACAGAGCATTTGGTTTGGAGCGGCAGTTCCTGACGGAGTGGAGCAGGTCGGGTCGGCGCATCCTGTTCGAGGGCTTCGAGGAGTACCTGTGCGATGAGTCGAAGGCTGTGGCGATGCGGCTGTTCGAGATCAACATCGTTCCGAGCCTCGTGCAGACCCCCGCGTACATCCGGGCGTATCAGGGGGCGCTGGTCGGTCGGGGTGTCGCAACGCAGCAGCAGGCTGATGAGCGAACGGAGTTGCTACTCCACAGGCAACAGCTCCTCGTTGGTGATCCCGCACCACTCATTCACGCGGTCATAGACGAAGGGGCGCTGCGGCGATCCATCGGAAGCCGCGAAGTCATGGTCGAGCAACTGCGGCACCTTGAGTCCCTTGCGGCTCGGCCTCGCGTTCTTGTGCAGGTCAGCCCGTTCACGCTGGGCGAGGTCAGGCCGTTTGCGCACCCAATTACGTTGCTGACCATGCAGAACAGGTCCATGGTTGGCTACGGGGAGACACAGAAGCGGGGCTTCCTCGAACGCGATCCGGAGACGCTGGCCGGGTGGGCCAGTGAGTACGATCACCTTCAGGTGGAGGCGTTGTCGCGGGCGGCGAGCATCGAGTTCATTCGAGAAGTGCGGAAGGGTTTTGATCATGGATGACCTGCGCGGCACCGCTTGGCGCAAGAGCTCGTACAGTGCCCAGCAGGGGCAATGCGTCGAGGTGGCGATCGGGTCGTCGGGCCGGGTGCCAGTCCGTGATTCCAAGGACCCGGAGGGCCCGGCACTGGCCTTTTCCGCCTGCGCGTGGCAGTCGTTCCTTGCGGGCGTTCGCGTCGGCGAGTTCGGCGAGGTTTGACGCAATCCACGAGTCGTCCGAGGCCCCGCCGCTCATGCTTTGGGCGGCGGGGCCTTCTCTTGAGGGCTACTTCCGGGCGTTGGTGCGCTTGGTGGGCTCTGCCGTCGTCGGGTCTTCGGGCCAGGGGTGGCGGGGGTAGCGGCCTCTCAGATCTGCGCGGACGGCGGGGTAGCCGTTGTGCCAGAAGGACGCCAGATCTCCTGTGATGGCGGCGGGGCGGCCGGCGGGGGAGAGGAGGTGGATGGTGAGGGGGATTCTTCCGGCGGCCAGGGCCGGGGCGGCCTTCCAGCCGAAGAGTTCTTGCAACTTCACGGCCAGCACCGGGCGGTCGGTGGTGTAGTCGACTCGGATCTTCGATCCACTGGGGACAGCGATGCGTTCGGGGGCGAGTTCGTCCAAGCGGCCCGCCTCGCCGGTGGACCAGGGGAGGAGGCGTTGGAGGGCGGCTGTCGTATCAATGCGGGCCAGGTCGGATCGGCGGCGGGCGCGGGAGAGTTCGGGTTCCAGCCACTCGTCGGCGCGGTCGAGGAGCGCCTCGTCGCTGACGTCGGGCCAGGGGGCTCCGATAGCGCCGTGGAGGAAGGCCAAACGCTCGCGGAGGTTGGAGGGGAACGTCAGGAGGGTGCTGATGCCCTCGCGGCTGAGGCCTTCCAGGAGAGCGGCGCGGACGAGGGCGCGGTCGGGGTTGGTGAGTGGCTTCTCGGCGAGTTCGATGGCGCCGAGGGACTCCACCCGGCGGGAGACGACTTCGCTGCGCCGGGTGTCCCAGTGGACTTCGGCGCGGTCGGACAGCAGGGGTGCTCCGGCTTGGCGGGCGGTGTCCTCATCGAGGGCGGCGGCGTGCAGGACCCGGGCGGAGGGGGAGCCGGCCGGGCGGTCGGCGACCGCGACGGCGAGCCAGGGGAGGGAACCCAACGCCGTGCCGGGGGCGAGTTCGGCCGCTGTCCCCGAGGCCATCAGGTAGGGGCTGCGCTCGCCCGGGGCGGGCCGCTCGACCCGGGCGCGTGCGATGCGTTCGGGGAAGGCGAGGGCGACGACGAGGCCGACGGCGGTGGTGTCCGGGAGCTGAGTGACGGGTTCGGATCCCGTGGCTCGCAAGAGGCGGCGGACTTCGTCGCGCCAGCGGCCCGCGTACGGGTCCCGCGCGGTGCGGACGGTGCGCAGGACGGCGGCGAGGTCGTCCCCCAGAGCACGCGGCGGTTCCTCGGACAGCAGGGCGACCACCTCGGCGGTCCGGTCGGCGCCGACCAGGGGCGCGCCGTCGACGAGGGCGCGGGCGAGGCGGGGGTGCAGGCCGGTGCGGGCGAGGCGGGTGCCGCGCGGGGTGGCCCGCCCGTCCGGGGAGACCGCCCCGAGGGCGAGCAGGGTCTCCCGGGCCGCAGCCATCGCCCCCGCCGGGGGCCGGTCGGGCAGCGCGAGTCCGGTGGCGTCCGGGTCGCCCCAGCAAGCGGCCTGGAGGGCGAAGGACGTCAGGTCGGCGAGCGCGATCTCCGGGGTGGGGAAGCGGGCGGCGAGGGCGTCCTCGGCCTCCGCCCAGCAGCGGTAGACGGTGCCCGGGGCCTCGCGCCCGGCGCGGCCGGCCCGCTGGCGGGCGGCGGCCAGCGAGGCGCGGACGGTGACCAGGGCGGCGAGTCCGCGCGCGTGGTCGGTGCGCGGTTCGCGGGCGAGCCCGGCGTCCACCACGACCCGCACGCCGGGCACGGTGAGCGAGGACTCGGCGACGGCGGTGGCCAGGACGACGCGGCGCCGGTCGGACGGCGTGAGCGCGGCGTCCTGCACGGCCTGCGGGGCGCGGCCGTGCAGTTGGAGCACCTCGGCGGGCACGCCGGCGAGCTGTCCGGCGACCCGGGCGATCTCGCCGACGCCGGGCAGGAAGCAGAGCACGTCCCCGTCGCGCTCGCCCAGAGCCCGCCGCACCACCGCCGTGACGTGGTCGAGCAGCGCGAAGTCCACCCGGGTGCCGTGCGCGGGCCGGACGGCGCGCGGCGGCGGCGCCCACACCACCTCGACCGGGTGCGAGACGCCGTGCGCCTCGACGACCGGCGCGCCGCCCAGGAGTTCCGCCCAGGCGGCGGTGTCGGAGGTGGCGGAGGCGCAGACGATCCGCAGCTCGGGCCGCAGGGCGGCGCGCACGTCGAGCAGGAAGGCGAGCGCGGTGTCGGCGTCCAGGTGCCGTTCGTGGCACTCGTCGAGCACGACGACGTCGACCCCGGGCAGCTCCTGGTCGCGCTGGAGCCGCTGGAGCAGCACGCCGGTGGTGACCACCTCGACGACGGTGTCCGGCCCGACGCGCCGCTCGCCGCGCACGGTGTACCCGACCTCGCGGCCCACGGACGAGCCGAGCAGCCAGGCCATCCGCCGGGCGGCGGCCCGGACCGCGAGCCGGCGCGGTTCGGCCACCAGCACGCGCCGCACGGGGCCGGAATCCAGCAGCCCGGCCAGGGCGAGCGGCACCAGGGTGGTCTTGCCGGTGCCGGGCGGCGCGGCGAGGACGGCGGTGCCGGGCCCGTCGAGCGCCTCGTGCAGCGCGGGGAGGGCGGTGCGGACGGGCAGGTCGCGCCAGGCCGGGTTCAGCAAGGGGTCAGCCCCGCTCGGTGACGAAGATCGCGGTGCCGGGGATGAACCGCCCGCGCAGCGGCGACCAGCCGCCCCACTCCTGCTCGTGCCCGTCCGGCCACTCGGGCTCGACGAGGTCGAGCAGCCGGAAGCCGGCCGCGACGAGTTCGCGGACCCGGTCGCCGAGGGTGCGGTGGTGCTCGACGTAGGTGGCGCGGCCCTGCTCGTCCTCCTCGACGTAGGGGGTGCGGTCGAAGTAGGACGCGACGGCGGTGAGGCCCTCGACGCCCGGCTCGTCGGGGAAGGCCCAGCGGATCGGGTGGGTGACCGAGAAGACCCAGCGCCCGCCGGGCCGCAGCACCCGGTGGACCTCGCGCATCAGGGCGGCGGTGTCGGCGCTGAACGGGACGGCGCCGTAGGCGGAGCAGGCGAGGTCGAAGGAGGCGTCGGCGAAGGGCAGCACGGCGGCGTCGGCCTGGACGACCGGGACGGGTGCGGCGCCGCGGGCGAGGTCGATCCGCAGCGAGTGCTGGAGCTGGCGGTGCGAGATGTCGAGGGCGACCGGGCGGGCGCCGCGGCCGGCCAGCCAGCGCGAGCACTGGGCGGCGCCGGCGCCGATCTCCAGGACGGTGCGGCCGGTGACGTCGCCGAGCAGCCGGGCGTCGGCCTCGTCGAGGCCCTCGGGGCACCAGGTGAACCGGTCGTCGCCGAGGAACGCGCCGTGTTCGTCCTGGTACTCGTCGGCGTTGCGGTCCCACCAGTGGCGGCTGGCGCGGCTGCTCTCGCCGGTTCCGGCGGAGCGCCTTACCGCGTCGTCGCCGTCCTCGTCAAGATCAATGGGGTCGGGGAGGGGGGTGCCGGTCACGGTGAGAAGGCCCATCGCGTAGGGTGTCGTCTGCGGAAGCGCCGCTGCCGTGAACCGGTCCGAGAGGTCCGGTGTCCCGGCGGTGGCATCCGGGGAAAGGGTCCTCCCTGCGGCCGCCACCCATCGAGGTGCGCAATCGGAGGATATGGCCTGTTCCATACCGGGCTCCACCGTCTTGCCGTTCTTGGCGTTGACCGTGCCTGGCCGTCCCCGTATGCTACAAGTTGCGCTGCGGGCCTGCGCGCCTCGGACGGAGCAGGTCGCGCTCGCATCTGTCGAAGACCCCACGGTCGCAAGACGGACGCCGATCTCCCGTTGCCACGGGAATCCCGGTGCTCCGTGTTCTTGGCTGTCCGGCTTTCGGTGGGAGCGATACGGGCCCTCCGCGTGGCATTACCTACGACTTTCATGTCCGTACCGGAGCCCTTTTCCTAATGACGAGCCCCACCGACTCCTCCCTCAGCACCACCCCGCAGGTCGCGCTCAACGACATCGGCGACGCCGAGGCGTTCCTGGCCGCGATCGACGAGACCATCAAGTACTTCAACGATGGCGACATCGTC
This sequence comes from Kitasatospora sp. NPDC059462, assembly GCF_042749955.1. NCBI lineage: Bacteria > Bacillati > Actinomycetota > Actinomycetes > Kitasatosporales > Streptomycetaceae > Kitasatospora > Kitasatospora sp. NPDC059462. The sequence goes on from NZ_JBHYUU010000040.1 coordinate 37,770, forward strand.
GAGGGCGTCATCGTGAAGGTCGACCGTGACGAGGTCCTCCTCGACATCGGTTACAAGACCGAGGGCGTCATCCCGTCCCGCGAGCTGTCGATCAAGCACGACGTCGACCCGCACGAGGTCGTCGCCGTCGGCGACAACATCGAGGCCCTGGTTCTCCAGAAGGAGGACAAGGAGGGTCGTCTCATCCTGTCCAAGAAGCGCGCTCAGTACGAGCGTGCCTGGGGCACGATCGAGAAGATCAAGGAAGAGGACGGCATCGTCACCGGTACCGTCATCGAGGTCGTCAAGGGTGGTCTCATCCTCGACATCGGCCTCCGTGGCTTCCTCCCGGCCTCGCTCGTCGAGATGCGCCGCGTCCGCGACCTCCAGCCCTACGTGGGCAAGGAGCTCGAGGCCAAGATCATCGAGCTGGACAAGAACCGCAACAACGTGGTCCTGTCCCGCCGTGCCTGGCTGGAGCAGACCCAGAGCGAGGTCCGCCAGACCTTCCTCACCACCCTGCAGAAGGGCCAGGTGCGCTCCGGCGTCGTCTCCTCGATCGTCAACTTCGGTGCCTTCGTGGACCTGGGTGGCGTCGACGGTCTGGTCCACGTTTCCGAGCTGTCCTGGAAGCACATCGACCACCCGTCCGAGGTCGTCGAGGTCGGCCAGGAGGTCACCGTCGAGGTTCTCGACGTCGACATGGACCGCGAGCGTGTCTCCCTGTCGCTGAAGGCGACCCAGGAGGACCCGTGGCAGCAGTTCGCCCGTACCCACCAGATCGGCCAGGTCGTCCCGGGTAAGGTCACCAAGCTGGTTCCGTTCGGTGCGTTCGTCCGCGTGGACGAGGGCATCGAGGGTCTGGTCCACATCTCCGAGCTGGCCGAGCGCCACGTCGAGATCCCGGAGCAGGTCGTCCAGGTCGGCGACGAGATCTTCGTCAAGGTCATCGACATCGACCTTGAGCGTCGTCGCATCAGCCTCTCGCTGAAGCAGGCCAACGAGGCGCTGGGTGCCAACCCGGCCGAGGTCGAGTTCGACCCGACCCTGTACGGCATGGCCGCGTCCTACGACGACCAGGGCAACTACATCTACCCGGAGGGCTTCGACCCCGAGGCCAACGACTGGCTGCCGGGCTTCGAGAAGCAGCGTGAGGAGTGGGAGCGGCAGTACGCCGAGGCCCAGGCCCGCTTCGAGCAGCACCAGGCCCAGGTCATCAAGAGCCGCGAGGCCGACGCGGAGGCCGCTGCCGAGGGTGGCGACGCCGTCGCCGCCGCTGCCGGTGGCTCCTACTCGTCCAGCAGCGACGAGGGCTCCGGCGCCCTGGCCTCGGACGAGGCTCTGGCCGCCCTGCGCGAGAAGCTGGCCGGCGGCCAGAGCTGAGGCTCTGCCCCGCTGGTGCGTGACTAGCGCATAGCGTCACCGATGAACCCCGCTCGGTTTCCGAGCGGGGTTCATTGTTTTTCGACCTTCATTATTTGTTCTTTATCAGGCGAATTTTTGTGATGAGGGGCTCATTGCATACCTATGGGTGATTCGGTGAATCGCGCCTACCTTGGGAGGAGTTGCCCGATGGGCCGCTCACCCGGCCCCGCACGCTAGGCACCCCCCGCACATGAGCCCTCGCTCCGCCGTGTCCTCCGCTGCCTCCGCCCCTCGCTCCGCCGACCAGCAGGTCGGCGGGCGCCTCGCCGCCCTCGGCCGGTTCTGCTACCGGCAGCGACGCTGGGTGCTCGGCTTCTGGGCCGTCGTGCTGGTGATAGGCGTGCTGATCGGCGGGCGGGTCTTCGAGGACTCGGTGGCCGGCGCCTCCTCCGCCTCCTCCGAGGCGGACCGCGGCAGCGCCGTCGTCACCGCCGCCGACCCGGCCAGGGGCACCGTGACCGCGGTGGTGGACGGCCGGCCGGTGGACGACGCGGCCGTCCGGGACGCCGTCACCCGGGCCACCGCCGAGATCGCCGCCCTGCCCGGGGTCTCCTCGGCCGCCGACGCCTACGGCCCCGGCCCGGGCGCCGCCGCGCTCCGCTCGGCCGACGGCACCGCGAGCCTGGTCTCGGTGCGGATGTCCGACACCAGCACCTCCGCCCAGACCACCGCCGTCACCCAGCGGCTTTCCGCCATTCAGAGCGACGTCCGGGCCGAGGGCGGAAAGGTGACCGTCGGCGGGGACCTGGTGCTCCAGGACGAGGTCAAGAAGCAGACCGAGAAGGACACCCGCTTCGGCGAGATCGTCACCCTGCCGCTCACCCTGATCGTCATGGTGCTGGTCTTCGGCGGCCTGGCCGCCGCCAGCCTGCCGGTGATCGGCGCCGTGGCCTCGGTCGGCGGCGCGCTGCTGGCCATGTTCGGATTCAGCCGGATCATGGACATCGACACCAGCGTGCTGCCCATCGCCACCGTGCTCGGCCTCGGCCTGTCGATCGACTACGCGCTGCTCATGGTCAACCGCTTCCGCGAGGAACGCGGCCACGGCGCGACGATCGCCGCCGCCGTCGAGCGGACCGCCGCCACCGCCGGGCGCACCGTCGCCTTCTCCGGACTGACCGTGGCCGTCGCGCTCTCCGGCCTGTTCGTCTTCACCAGCCCGGTGCTCGCCGCCGTCTCGGCGGCCGGGGTGAGCGTCGTGGTGATCGCGGTCGCCGCCGCGCTCACCCTCATCCCCGCGCTGCTGGGCTTCGCCGGGAGCCGGATCAAGGCACCCACGGCGCCCGTCCCCGACGAGGGCTTCTTCAGCCGGACGGTGCGCCGGGTCGGCAAGCGGGCGGTGCCCGTGGCGCTGGTCTGCACGGCGCTGCTGATGGCCGCCGGCGCGCCGTTCCTGCACGCCGACATGCGCAACTCCGGCGCCTCCGTGCTGCCCGCCTCCTCGGCCGGCCGGCAGGTCGCCGAGACGATCGACCAACGCTTCCCGCAGGCCTCCGCCGCCCCGATCACGGTGGTGGTGGAGAGCGGCGCCGCCGTGGCCCAGGCCTACGCGGACGACGTGGTGGCCCAGCTGCCGGGCGTCAGCGGCGTGCGCGCCGTCACCCCCGTGAGCGACACCGTCTCCACCATCGACGTCCTGGTGCACGGCGACCCGCAGGGCGGGCAGGCCAAGCAGGTGGTGAAGGAGTTGCGCGCCGACCGCGGCGGGCTCACCACCGAGGTGACCGGCGGCGCGGCCTCGGTGGTCGACTTCCAGGACGAACTGCACACCCGCGGGCCGATCGCGCTCGGCCTGGTCGCCCTCGGCACCCTGATCCTGCTGTTCCTGATGACCGGCTCGGTGGTGATGCCGGTCAAGGCGCTGTTGATGAACCTGCTCTCGCTGGGCGCCTCGCTCGGCGCGCTCACCCTGGTCTTCCAGGACGGCTGGTTCAGCGGACTGCTCGGCTTCAGCCCGACCGGCGGTCTGGAGACGTTCATCCCGGTGCTGGTGTTCGCCTTCGCCTTCGGCCTGTCGATGGACTACGAGGTCTTCCTGCTCGCCCGGATCAAGGAACTGCGGGACAAGGGTCACAGCTGCACCCGGTCGGTGGAGCTGGGCGTCCAGCGCAGCGGGAGGATCATCACCTCGGCGGCGCTGCTGATGGTGATCGTCTTCGCCGGCTTCGCACTCGGCGACATGCTGATGGTCAAGCAGATGGGCATCGCCCTGGCCGTCGCCGTGGCGGTCGACGCCACGCTGGTGCGCTGCCTGCTGGTGCCCGCCGCGATGAGCCTGTTCGGCGAGTTCAACTGGTGGGCGCCGGCCCCGCTGCGCCGGCTGCACGACCGGTTCGGGCTGAGCGAGCACGTGGAGCTGCCGACGATCGCACCGGCGGTGCTGCCCTCGCCGCGGCCCGTCGCGGAGAAGGAGCTGGCCGCCACCGCGCCGTAGCGGTTCGGGAGTACCGTGCGAGGCATGCGGATCACCAAGTTCGGACACGCCTGCGTACGCCTGGAGCACGGGGGGACGACGGTCGTCGTCGACCCCGGGATGTTCACCGACCCCGCCGTCCTGGCGGGAGCGGACGCCGTGCTGATCACCCACGAGCACGCCGACCACTTCGAGGAGGCCCCGCTGCGGGCCGCGCTGGAGGCGGACCCGGCGCTGCGGGTGTGGACCAACCCGGATGTCGCCCGGAAGCTGGAGGGGGTGGCCCGGCGGGTGACCGCGGTCGGGGAGGACGACGCCTTCGACCTCGGCGGGATCGGCGTCACGGTGCACGGCGAGTGGCATGCGGTGATCCACCCGGAGATCCCCCGGGTGCGCAACGTCGGGTTCCTCTTCGACGGGCGGCTGTTCCACCCCGGGGACGCGCTGACCGTGCCGCCGCAGCCGGTGGACACCCTGCTGCTGCCGATCGCCGCGCCCTGGACCAAGGTCGCCGAACTGGTCGACTACGTGCGCGAGACCGGGCCGCGGCAGGCGGTTCCGGTGCACGACGCGGTGCTCAGCACGGCCGGCCTGGCGGTGCACACCCGTCTGGTCGGCCCCGGCGGGCCGGGCACCGGGGCGGAGCTGCGCACCCTGGGCGAGGGGGAGAGCCTCGACCTGGGGTGACCGCGCGGTGGGGTCCGCCGGTAGCCTGGCGCCATGCTGAAGATCGGACTGACGGGCGGCATCGGCGCGGGCAAGAGCGAGGTGTCGCGGCTGCTCGCCGCCCACGGCGCGGTGATCGTGGACTCCGACGTGATCGCCCGCGAGGTGGTCGCCCCCGGTACCGCGGGCCTGGACGCGGTGGCCGCCGAGTTCGGCGAGGGCGTGCTCGCGGCGGACGGCTCGCTGGACCGGCCGGCGCTCGGCGCGATCGTCTTCGCCGACCCGGAGCGGCTGCGGGCCCTGAACGCGATCGTCCACCCGCTGGTCCGGGCGCGGTCCGCCGAGCTGGAGGCGGCGGCCGCGCCGGACGCGGTGGTGGTGCACGACGTCCCGCTGCTCGCCGAGAACGGGCTCGGTCCGCTCTACGACCGGGTGATCGTGGTCGACGCGGCGGACGAGGTGCGGGTCGAGCGGCTGGTCCGGCTGCGCGGCATGACCGAGCAGGAGGCCCGGGCCCGGATGGCCGCCCAGGCGAGCCGGGCCGACCGGCTGGCGATCGCCGACCTGGTGATCGACAACAGCGGCCCGCTGGAGGAGCTCGCGCCCAGGGTGGCCGAGGTGTGGGAGCGGCTCACCGCCGGGCGCTGACGGCGTCCGCCGCGCGCACCGCGGCGGCGGCGAAGGCGCGGATCATCGGATGGGCCCGGGTGCCGTCGCCGGCCAGCTCCGGCTGGAACAGCGAGGCCAGGAAGAACGGGTGCGTCTCGGCGGGCAGCTCCAGGATCCGCAGCGCCCCGGTCTCGTCGGTGCCGCTGAAGCGCAGGCCCTCCGCGCTCAGCCGCTCCCGGTAGGCGTCGTTCAGCCCGTACCCGCAGTGGTAGCGCTCCACCGTGCGCGGTGCGCCGAGGACGCGTTCGGCCAGCGAGCCGGGCGTCACGTGCACGGCGCCCTCGTGGCCCACCAGGGAGCAGCTGAGCGGCACGATCACGAGGTCCGCCTCGCCGGGGTCGTTCTCGCCGTGCGCGGCGCCGCCGATGCCGCAGACGTTGCGGGCGTACTCCAGCACCGCGTGCTGGAAGCCGGCGCAGGTGCCGAGGAAGGGGATGCGCCGCTCGCGGGCGGTGCGCACGGCGGCGACCGCGCCGTCCTCGCTGCGGTACGGGCTGCCGGGGAGCAGCCAGACGGCGTCGAAGCCGTCGAGCGCGCCGGGGGCGGCGGCCTCCTCGGTGGGGATCCAGTAGGCGTCCAGGACGAGCTGGTCGCGCTCGGCGAGCGCGTCGAGCAGGGCCGGGACGCGGGTGTGCGAGCGGACGGCGGTCGAGCGGTCGCCGACCAGGGCGAGGCGGGGGGTCGGGTGCGTCATGCGGCTATCCTGACCGCCGGCGCGGGATCAGCGCCAACGATGATTTCTTACTCCCCGATCAGTGGACGTGATGGCGCGTGGAGCCGCAGCAGTTGCGCACCTTCGTCACCGTGGCCCGGCTGGGCTCGTTCTCCGAGGCGGCCCGCGTGCTCGGCTACACCCAGTCCGCCGTCTCCCAGCAGATCGCCGCGCTGGAGACGGACCTCGGCACGGCGGTGCTGCACCGCCGTCCGGTCGGTCCGACCGGGGCGGGGGCGCGGCTGCTGGAGCACGCCTCCGCGCTGCTGCTGAGGATCGACGCGGCACGGGCCGACATCGCGCGCCTGGCGGGTGCCGCGAGCGCCCGCCTCACCGTCGGGGCCACGCCGTTGGCGCTCGGGGCGCAGGTGGGGCGCGCGCTCGCCGAGGTGCGCCGGGTGCATCCCACGGTGGACCTGACGGTGCGGGTGGTCGCCCTGGACGACCTGCCCGCCGAGGTCGCCACCGGCGCCGTGGACCTGGCGCTCGTCGACGGCCCGGCCGCTCCGTCCGATCCGCTCCCGCTGCCCGACGTGGGCCCGCTCGCCACCGTCGCGGTCGCGGAGCAGCCGCTGGCCGTCGCCCTGCCGGCGGACCACCCGCTGGCCGGGCGCAGCGGGCTCGCGCTCGCCGACCTGTCCGCCGCCCGCTGGCTGGACGCCCCCGGGCTGGCCCCGGGCGGCGCCCGGTTGCGGGCCGTGACCGCCGTCGACGGCTTCCGGCCGGCCGCCCGCTACCTGGGCACCGACGTCCGCGGGCTGCTGGCCCTGGTCGCCGCCGGGCACGGGCCGGTGCTGCTGCCCGCCGCCGCCCTGGCGGGCGCGCCGGGCGTGGTGGCCGTTGCGGTCCGGTCGCCCCGGCTGGTGCACCGAACCGAACTCGTCCACGGCGCCCTGCCGGAGGGGCCGGCCGCGTTGCTGGCCCGTCTGCTGACCGGGGACCCGGACGGGGATCAGCCGACGATGCGGGCGCCGGGGCAGCAGGGGCCGTCGACCCGGTAGCAGACGTAGCGCAGACAGCCCAGGCAGACCGAGATGTTCTCCAGCCGCCAGCTCTGGCCGTGGCAGGTGCAGTCGGCGCGTTCGCGCAGCAGTTCGTCCCAGCCGTCGGCGCCCCCGTTGGCGGCGAAGGCCGCGGCGACGTACGCGGTGGTGGCCGGGTCGTCGTCGGCGGTGCCGCGCCGGGTGGCGTCCAGGTGCCAGCAGTAGAGGGCGAGCAACGCCCGTCCGTCGACCAGGCGGTAGCCGGCCCGGCCGTCGTCCTCCCAGGCCCGGACCAGCCGGGTGACCCGTTCGGGGAACGGGTGCGCGCGGTCGAGGAGGCAGCGGTTGCCCTGCAGCCGTGGCGGGTTGGCGGTCATGTGGTCCCCTTTCCGGGGCCCACGGTAGGGCGTGGCGCAGTGAAGTCCCCGACCGGGGTGGGAGGTTGGTGACGGCTTGTTACGTGCAGGTGGTGCCGTCGGCGGGCACCACGCCGTCCAGGAAGTACTGGTCGACGGCCTGTTTGAGGCAGACGTTGCCGGTGTCGTAGCCGCCGTGGCCCTGGCCGCGCAGGGTGACGGTCACTCCGACGCCGGCGCCGAGGCCGTGCGCCATGGCGCGGGCCCCCTCGTACGGGGTGGCCGGGTCGCCGGTGTTGCCGATGACCACGATCGGCGGCGCGCCGGGGGCGCTGACGTCGGGGTGGTCGGTGAGGCCGGCCACCGGCCAGCCCGCGCAGGCGGTCAGCCCCCAGGCGGCGAAGTCGCCGAACACAGGCGAGGCCTGACGGAACGCCGGGAGCTGCTCCTGCACCTGCGCGGCGGTGTAGCGCTGCCGGTCGTCGACGCAGCTGATGGCCCGGTTGGCGGCGAACAGATTGCTGTAGCGGCCCTGGGCGTCGCGGCCCACGTAGGCGTCGGCGAGGGCCAGCAGGGTGGTGCCGGCGCCGCCCTCCAACGCCTCCTGGAGGCCGACGGCCAGGGCGTTCCAGCTCGCCTCGCTGTAGAGCGCGGCGGCGATCCCGGTGACGGCGAGGTCCTGGGTGAGCGTGCGGCCGCCCTCGGCGGGCAGCGGGGCGGCGTCCAGGCCCTGGAGGAGGGTGGTGATCCGCCGGGTGCCCTGCGCGCCGCCCGGGCCGGTCGGGCAGGCCTCGCCCGCCTGTTCGGCGCAGGCCGTCATGAAGTTCTCCAGGGCGAGCTGGAAGCCCTTGGCCTGGCCGAGCGAGCTCTGCACCGGGTCCTGGGCCGGGTCGACGACGGCGTCCATCACCAGGCGGCCGACGGTGTGCGGGTACAGGTGGGCGTAGACGCCGCCGAGTTCGGTGCCGTAGGAGAAGCCGAAGTAGTGCAGCCTGTCGTCGCCGAGCACCTGGCGCAGCAGGTCCAGGTCGCGGGCGGCCGAGACGGTGTCGACGTGCGCCAGGACGGCGCCGGAGTTGTCCCGGCAGGCGTTGGCGTACGCGGCGGTGGCCTCGGCGAGTGCCCGCACCTCGGCGTCGTCGTCGGGCGAGGCGTCGACGGCGGCCGTGGCGTCGGTGGCGGCGTCGTCCAGGCAGCGCACGCCCGCGCTGTCGCCGACTCCGCGCGGGTCGAAACTCACCAGGTCGTAGCGGGTGTTGAGGTCGGCGTAGTCCTCGGCGAGGGCGGGCAGGGTGGCGACGCCGGAGGCGCCGGGGCCGCCGAAGTTGAAGAGCAGCGAGCCGATCCTCGGCTGGCCGCCGGTGGCCGGCAGCCGGATCAGGGCGAGGTCGACGCTCCGGCCGTCCGGCTCGGCGTAGTCCAGGGGGGCCTTCAGCGTGGCGCACTCCCAGGGCGCGCCCGGGGCCTGGCCGCCGCCCTGGGCGGCGGACGGCGCGGGGCAGGCCTGCCAGCCGGGCCGCTGGCCGGTGAGCGCGGCGGGCAGCGCCGCCAGGGCGGTGCTCGGGGCGGTGCTCGGGGCCGCGCTCGGGGCGGTGGTCGAGGTCTCGGCCGGGGCCGGGGGCGGGGTCGCGCCGGTGGCGGCGGGGGTGGTCGCGGCGGTGGTCGGTTCGACCTTCGCGGAGGCCGCCATGGGCCCGCTCTGGCACGCGGTGAGGCCGCCGGCCAGCGCCGCGGCCAGGCCCAGCGCTCCGGCGCCGCGTACGACAGGGTGCATGGGGGTTCCGTTCCGAGGGCGCCAGGGGTGGTTCCGCCTCGGAAGCCTAGGCCGGGGGCGGGGGGCCCGCCCGCCGGACTGGTCCGTTCCGGCGTCACCCGGGTGACCGGTCCGCGGCGGGGGTTGCCGAAGCCGGGGTGGCTCGTTGTTCCTGCCGTGAGCCCTGACCCTTCCGCCCGTGGCGCTTGTGAAGAATCGATTCTGCACGCCGGGGGGCGGTCATGACGGACGAGCCTCCGCGCGTCCCCGCGCAGCGCGCCGCCGACGAGGGCTGCGCGGTCGCGCTGGACCTCCGGGTCGAGGTCCGGCCCGGCCTGACCCTCGCCGTCCCCGCCCGGCTGCGCTACCGCGCCGCCGACCCGTACGCCGTCGTCCTCGACAGCCACACCGACCTCGCCACCCCGATCAGCTGGGTCTTCGCCCGCGAGCTGCTGGCCGCCGGTCTGCACGCCCCGGCGGGCCTCGGCAGCGTCACCGTCCGCCCCGGCGAGGCCGAACACCCCGGCTCCGTCCTCATCACCCTGATCGGCGAGGGCGGCAGCGTCGTCCTGCGCGCCCCCGCCGACCGGGTCCGCGGCTTCCTGGCCCAGACCGAGCGCCTCGTCCCGGCCGGCCGCGAGCGGACCCGCCTCGACCTGGACGGGCTGCTGCGCCGGCTGCGCGACGGCGGCGCCGCCTCACCCGGGCCGTGAGCACACCCGATTACTGTGGGTGTCTGCTTGGCTACCTGTGGGGCGCGGGGGTCGCGCCGCCATCCGTCAGTGCGGCGCTGCGGCCGCCCATGCACACGCCGGGAGAAGACGTGGCGGACAAACGGCTCAAGGCCTGGGGCAACAACCGGGCCGGTCAGCTCGGCGACGGCTCCTGGGCGGCCCAGCAGACCAGGGCCACCAGCGTGCTCGGGCCGGCCGGCGCCCTGCTCGGGATCGCCGCGGGCGGGACCGGCGCGGCCACGGGGCACGGGCTGGCGCTGCTGGCCGACGGCACCGTGCAGTCCTGGGGCGCCAACGGCTCGGGCCAGCTGGGCGACGGCACGGTCTCCGCCCGTGGCGTGCCCGACCTGGTCGTCAATCTCGGCGACGCCACCCGGGTCGCCGCCGGCGGTGAGCACAGCCTGGCCCTGTGCGAGGACGGCACCGTGGTCGCCTGGGGCCGGAACGCCCACGGGCAACTCGGCAACGGCTCCCACGCCGACAGCTGCGTCCCGGTGCGGGTCAGGCGCCTCGACGAGGTGATCGCGATCGCCGCCGGCCTCCACCACAGCCTGGCTCTGCGCGCGGACGGCACCGTGTGGGCCTGGGGTCACAACGTCAACGGCCAGCTCGGCGACGGCACTTCGACCGCCCGCACCGTCCCGGTCCAGGTCTCCGGCCTGGACGGGGTCACCCGGATCGCGGCCGGCGCCAACCACAGCCTCGCCGTGACCGGCGGGCACGCCGTCAGGGCCTGGGGCTTCAACGCCGCCGGCCAGCTCGGCGACAACACCACCATCAACCGCTACACCCCGGTCCACACCCGGGGCGGCTGGTCCGGCGGGGTCTCCTGGATCGCGGCCGGCTGCCACCACAGCCTGGCCGTCACCGGCGGCGACCGCCGCCTCAGGTCCTGGGGGCAGAACACCTCGGGCCAGCTCGGCGACGGCACCACCACCTTCCGGACCACCCCCGTGGAGGTCCCGGGCCTGACCGGTGTGCGGCGCGCGGCGGGCGGGCGCGAGCACACCGTCGTCCTGCTGGCCGACGGCGCGGTCCGCTCCTGCGGCGGCAACGGCTCCGGCCAGCTCGGCGACGGCGGCACGACCGGCAGCAGCACCCCGGTGGCCACCCGCACCGACCTGGCCCGGGCCGACCGGATCGCCGCCCCGGTCGGCGGCGACTTCAGCCTCGCCCACTGACCGGGGCCCGGCCCGTCGGAGGCCCGGCTGTCCTGACCGCCTGGCCCGCCGGCCGGGGCCTCGCCGTCGGCCCGGACCCCGCCCGCCGGCCGGGGCCTGCGGGGGTCAGCGCCCCGGCGGGGTCTCCGGGCGCAGGGCGCGGACGGCGAACAGCGTGGTGAGGTGCGGCGAGCCGAAGTACAGCGGCACGCTTCCGGTGCGGAAGTAGCCGCCGGCCGGCCAGGAGCCGTCCGGGAGCTGCGCGTCGACGAGCCGCCGGCGCAGCCCGGGCAGGTCCGCGGTGGCGCCCGTGTACTCGCCGGCCAGGACGAGCAGGGCCAGTTCGAGCGGGGTGTCGGCGAACTGGGTGGTGACGTGCTCGACCGCCCGGCGCGCGGGTGCGGCGAGCGCGGGCACCAGGGTGGCGGCCCGGGCGGCGGCGTGCAGGAAGGCCTCGGGGGAGGCGTAGTACCGGGTGCCGGTGCGGGGTCCGGCCAGGTGCTGCTGGACGTGGCGGAGCGTCGCCTCGGCCGCCGGGTGCGGCAACCGGCCCGCGGCGCCGGGCAGATGGAGCGCGAAGAGGATGTTGGCGGCGGTGACGGCGTCGTAGCGCCGGCCGCGCGAGGCCGTCCGGTCGGTGTCCTCCCAGTAGGCCGGTATCGGACCGTCGTCCGGACCGATCCGGGTGTCCAGCAACTCCCGTGCGAACTCGGCCTGCTGGTCCGGTGCGAGCAGCCCGTGCCGGACCAGCCCGGAGATCGCGACCGCGGTGCTGTCGGTGTCGGCGGCGAACGGCACGCCGGGCGGGAACATGCGGAACCGGTGCCGTCCCGGCTCGCGGTGGCGGGCGGCCTGCTCGGCCAGCGCGGCCACCAGCTCGCGTTCCTCGGGCCGTTCGCTGCCGGGCCGCAGCAGCGCGAGGCCCCACATCGCGGAGAACCCCTCGTGGTCGGGGTCGAACCCGAGGTCCACCCCGTGCGTGACCAGCAGGCGCCGGCGGGCGTCGGCGCCGCTGAGCGGTGCGCGCAGCTCCGGGTCGACGCCGGGCCTGGCGGACGGCAGGCCTTCGGGCCCCAACGCCCCGTGCAGGAAGCCCAGTCCGCGCCCGACGGCGGCGTCCCACGCTGTTTCCTCGGCGGACATCGCGTCCCGTCCCCTCTCGTTCCCCTGCTCCACAGGCGGGCCGCCCGGCAC